>CAJONL010000109.1 GCA_905235875.1 uncultured Bacilli bacterium | reverse complement strand
CTTTATAGAGTTACTCCTGTATTTATTGGTAATAATCTTGTAGCATATGGAGTTATTATGGAAGCAGAATCTTTAAAGGACTCTGGTATTAAATACAATGTATTTTGTTATAATGTTCAACCTGGTATATCAATAGATTATGCAACTGGTAAAAGTATCTTAACTGGAAGTGATACTTCTAGTAGTAAAAAAATAGTTTTAGGTAAACCTAATATTGTAAAATATAAGACTAAAAAAACTTCTGTTAAAGTATTTTATACTAAAGTTAATAATGCTAGTGGTTATCAAGTTGCCTATAAGTTAAATAAAGCAAAAAATTATAATTATAAATATACTACTAAATTGAAGCTTAAAATAAAGAAATTAAAAAAGAATAAAAAATATAAAATAAAAGTACGTGCTTATAGGCTTGATAATAATAAAAAAGTATATGGGCCATGGAGTAGTGTTAGAAAGGTAAAACTAAAATAGTTTAAAAACTATTAATTTAATTAAGTTATATATTTTTTGAAAAAATATTGTATAATAAATTAAAGGAGGATTATATATGGGATTATTTTCAAAAAATCCGTGTACCCTTTGCGGAAAACAAGTTGGTTTTATAAAAGGTAAAAAAATAAAAGGAGGAGAACATATCTGTGATGATTGCGAAAAAAAATGTAGTAGTTTCATAGATGTATCAAAATATGATAAAGATTTTCTTTCTGATAATATGGAATATATGAAAAAAGAGGATATTCTTTATAAGAAAGAGTTTGAACCTCTTGATAATAGTGAAAAGAAAAAATTTAAGTATATCGAAAACGGAATTATTTTTGCTGATTCTATTGGTATGTTCGAAGTAGTAAGTCATAAGTCTAAGAAAAAAGAATACAAAGAATTATTTAGATATGATCAAATTTTAGATTTTGACTATTATGCTATTGAAAATGTTGGTGCAAGTGAAAAACCATATCAAGAGTCAGGGCTAATGATAAAATTGAATTGTCCTATTGATGAAAATGGATTTTCTAATATTGATATGAGAAAAGGGAAAGCTCATCCATTTGTATCAGTACTTAAAATACCATTTGCTAAAGATACAGATGATTATTATTCTGCAAGTCTTGCTAAAGCTCATTTAAATGAACTTTTTGGAAGACCTAGTGAATCTTTATTTGGATCAATGAAACAAGGTGTTATTGGTACTGGTGTTGAAAGAGCCCAAATTAAAGCAGGGGTTAATTCAGTTAAAGCTCTTGCAGGTCTTGCCAAAGCAGCTGTTACTAAAGATGAAGATGCAAAAACTGCTGCTGTAGAAAATTTAACTGGTTCAGCTAAAGAAGCAATTGAAGCAACATTTAATTATGGTGCTAGATATACAGATAGGGCAGATAGTGCTGAAAAAAGAGCGTGGGAGGAATAAATATGAAAAAATTATTACTTGTTACCTTAATGATTACTTTAAGTTTAATGGTTACTGGATGTTTTTTTAAAGTTAAAACTGAAACACTAACTAAAGATATGTCTTATTATAAAGTGGAAGTAAAAGTTCCAGAAAAAGAGAACTATAAGTTTGTAGATGAAGCTAAAAATAAACCTAAATATGCTCCATATTATCCAAGTTTTATATTACAAGGAGATAAAGTAACACTATATTTTGAAAAAAATAGTTATACATATCAAACATATAAAGATTTTAGTAAAGAGTATCCAGAAATGGATAAAGATAAGCCTAATTTGAAAGATTTAAAAGTAGTTGCAAAACATCCTGGTAAAATTTTCAAACTAAATGGTAGTGATGCATTAAGAATAGATTATCGTTATGGTGCAGGTTCTGGTGAATTAAAAGGATATAACTACTTAATTGATACTCCAAGTATAAAAGGAAAAGGTTACATGAGTGTTGTAGTACTTCCTACTAATGAAAAAGATAAAATTGAGGAATTAATCGATAAAGATGATGTAAAAGTTATTATTGATTCATTAAAATTTATTGGTACTAAAAAATAGTATAATACTAAAAATATTCTCCATATTAATAAGGGAGGATATTTTTTTATGACTGAAAAAGAATTATTATATTTTGAAGATGCAGTTTCACATGAAGATATTTTAATAAGTATTTGTGAGAATATTAAAGAAAATCTAGAAGATGAAGAATTAAAAGATTTTATTAGTAAAGAAGTTGAAAAACATAATAATATTAAGAAAAACTTAATGGATAAATTGGAGGAAAAAGTAAATGAGTGATAAATTATATTTAGAAAATTATCTTATTTTATTAAAAGGTACTACTGAAGTATATGTTCATGGTACTTTAGAAAGTTCAAATGATGATATAAGAAAAGTTCTTAATAATAGTTTAAATGAAATCTTATCTTCACAAGCTGATACTTATGAAAAAATGAAAGAGTTTGGATTTTATGAAACTGAAGAAATATCTCAAAATGAAATAAGTACAACTTTAAATAAGCTTAATGGTAAAAATTAGAACAGTCTTGTTCTTTTTTTTCTTTGGTGTTATAATTTCTTTCGGTGATAAAAAATGAAAGTAGGTTTAGTTCTCGAAGGTGGAGGAATGCGTGGTATGTTTACATGTGGTGTTCTTGATACCTTAATGGATGAAAATATAGATGTAGATTTAATAATTGGTACAAGTGCTGGAGCTTTATTTGGTATTAACTATTTTTCTGAGCAAAAGGGAAGAGCTATTAGATATAACATGAAGTATGCAAAAGATATTAGATATATGAGTAGAACATCTTATATTTTAACTGGGAACTTAGTAAATAAGAACTTTGCATTTTATAAAATTAATAACAAAAAAGATCCATTTGATAATGATTCTTTTATAAAAAACAATAAAGACTTTTATGCAGTAGCTACAAATGTAGAAACTGGAAAACCCGAATATTTAAAAATAACTAATCCTTTAAAGCAGCTTGAGTTTTTAAGAGCAACTTCAGCACTTCCTTTAGCTTCTAAGATGGTAAAAATAAATGATAAAAAATACTTAGATGGAGGTATATCTGATGCAGTTCCTTTAAATAAAATTCTTGATTTTAATTTAGACAAGGTAATTGTAGTCTTGACTAGACCAAAAGATTATAGGAAAACTCCTATAAGTGATAAGGCTTTAAAAAAAATTAATAAGAAATTCAAAGACTATCCAAATTTGCTTAAAACAATGAAAAATAGATATAAGAATTATAATGATACTTTAGATGCAATCGAAAAGTTAGAAAAAGATAAAAAAATATTTGTGATAAGACCAGATAAAAATATTAATATTAACATTGTAAAAAAAGATAAAAAGTTACTCATAGATGCTTATAATTTAGGAGTAAAAAATACTAATGAAGTACTAAATGATTTAAAAGACTATTTAAAAACCGAAGGTTAATCTAAACCTCCGGTTTTATTGTTTGTATTATTAGTATTAGTATTATCCCTAATTACTTCATTATATTTAATTTTTTTGTTTTTAGGAACTATTTCAATAAAAGTATTACCATCATTTATTTCTATTTCTTTACCATTATATAAATACTTTGTTTTACTTTTTCTTGTATCTTTTTGCCAAGTAATAGGAATCATGTATCCATTAGTAAGATAGTATCCTTCACCAGTACCAGTAGTTTCTAAATTCCATCTTTTAGCATCTAATAAGTAATTTTTAACTTTTATAAAGATTAAGTTTTTATAGTGATATTGTTTTTTTGTTTCAGCATCAACATGAGGATTATGATGCATAAATCTTAAGTAATATTTATTGGTTTCATCATATTTGAAACTTCTACTTTCACCATTCATATAATTAAATGATATTTCATTTACTTCTTTTAGGTTTGGATCATCTTTATATATTTTATCAAGATTAATGTCATCAGTTTTATAATTTAAAAGTTTCCAATCTTCTGTTTCAACTTTATAGCCTAAACTTTTAGCATACTTTCTAAGCTTTTTAGTACTAGTAAATACATTATGAGGAGCTATATAATCACTTACCCTCCAAAATGGTTTTGAATCATATAAGCCATTAATGTTATTTACACCAAGTTTTCTAATATCGCGTTTAGCATAAGGGCTCCATCCAAAGTGAGAATAAATGGCATCGCTTTCTAAAGCATAATCTAGAAAGTAATGTCTAGATGATCTAATTGGACCAATAGGTTTTACTTCTTTATCCTTATATAAAACCATAATTCTACTTAAAGATCCTTCTACTATTGCCTCATAAGTTATATAAGCTTCCTGAAGTCCTTTATGAGACTTATCTCCAACATTGTTATCAATCATAATCGCAACAGGTCTTTCGTTGCTATCTTCATTAACTATAGAAAGCTTTTTAACAGGAACTGGCTTTTTAATGACTTGTTTCTTAGGTTCTTCTTTTTT
>CAJONL010000108.1 GCA_905235875.1 uncultured Bacilli bacterium | reverse complement strand
TTTATCTATATTTACAGTATATTCTGTAGTTTTTTTATCAAATTTTGGGTTTATTTCATAATTTTCTACTTCGAGTAATTTTAAATATACATCCTTATTAGTAGCTTTAGTTTTGCTATTTAAAGTTAAAGGTTTTACTTCAACTGACAAGTTTTTCTCATTTTTTGCACTTACTATTGAGTAAGATGTAACATTTATTTTAGGATTATTATTTTTTAGTATTTTAAATTTAAAAGAATTATTAACTTTTTTAGTATTTGCATCATTAGTTCTGTTAACTATATATGAATTACTATTTAATAGTTTTAAACTACTATTATCAAAATCTAAAGTATATTCATAGTAGCCAATAGGAACACTAGAGTTTATTGTGACGTTTACTGTTATTGTAGATCCTTCAGTAAAATTTGAACTAGATGTAGAAATATTTATGGTTGAATCTTTAGCAAAACAATTAACAGGAATAAGTATTAAAGTAAATAATATTAATAATATAAATCTTTTCATTTTCTCCTCCTTATTTTACTATTGGGTGAGTAGTTGGCACACTTGGCATATTATCATATACTGGTATTTTAAATGAATACGCATTTTCTAGTACTTTCATATTAGAATATGATCTATAACTTGATAAGCTTTCAGATGCTGGTGCTAAGATGTTAGTCATGTATTGATGTGTATATTTATTAAAGTAGTTATTAGGCCCAACATTAAATTTTTGATAGAATAGGGTATTTTGGCCTTTATTAATATATCCTTTAGCTATAAAGTTTGCACCATAGTATATTGCTTTATCATAAGTGTTCCATGGAGTTCCATTTAAATCATCAACGTATCCTGCAGCAGCTGCAAGTCCTCTTACTACTGGATTTGATCCATAAGCTCCGATGTTATAAAAATTATATATGCCTCTAAGTGATTTATTTACTTTTACTTTATAGAAGCCTCCAGAGCAACCATTAGTGCTTTTTTGAATTTTAGTAGTAACTAAGGATAGGCTATCATTACTATTGGCAGTAATTTTTCTACCGTTTGCATAAGTATATGTTGCAGAATTTGCTCTTGATTCTTTTTTTATTTCAGGATTTTTACCACTTTTAACAGTAATTTTATTACCGCTTACATTTACATCTGTGGAACATACATAACCACTAGATACTACATTCCAAGTAGTAGATACTGTACCTGATACTCCTGAATAGCTTTTACTTGAACCTCCTTCTTGTTTTACTCTTGCTGCTAGATGAATTGGGCTTATTTTATTAGCACTTGCTTTACCTGCATTTACAAAGTATCCTGCATATGTATCATTATCTAACCATGTACCTTTTAGTACTGCTCTAACTAGTGATTTAGTTTGATAACTTGAATCATATCCTAAATCTTCAAAAGCAAAGATGTTTTTTTCATTTAAATAGTTTCTTGGATCTATCATAAATCCTACATACCCATCACCAGCAACTCTCCAGCCACCAGCTTCGGCAATTGATGATGAATAGAGATATGCTGATTTAGTATTTTGAGTATAATTTTTTAATGATTCTCCATTTACTGCATTTATAAATTTAACTCCAGTTTTTTCTGACTTAAATACCCATTTAGGATGCTTAGAGTGAATGTAAGAAAGATAAGGACAATAACTAGAAGGGAATCCTTTTTTAGTTAAAGTTTTGCAATAATTTGAATCGTTTTTAGTAATACTATTATATTTATCAACATAGGTTTTACATACATAACCTGTTTTATTAGTAAAGTATTTAACTTTATACCATCCTGCTGCACAGTTATTTGTTTTACCGGATTCTCCAAGATAATCAAGTTCAGTTCCTAAATATAATGTATCTTTAACACTACCTGTAGGAGAAGTTCTAGCATAAGCATAATCTTCATTTATTCGGTAAGTCCAATTAGAAATAGTGTAGTAGTGACCTCTGGTAGTTTTAGTTGAGCTTATTTTTTTATTACCAATGTTCGTACTAGTATTAGTGCTTGCATTAGTTCCTGA
>CAJONL010000107.1 GCA_905235875.1 uncultured Bacilli bacterium | reverse complement strand
CGCCACCAAGAATTTCAAGTGCTTTTCTCATTCTCAAATCATATTTAACAGTTTCTAATCCACCAAAATGACTTAAGAATTCTTCTTTAGATACAGCATATCTTTTAGCTAAATCTTCAGCTTCCTTTTCTGCTTCTTCTTTTGTTACTTTAATATTTTCTAGTTCAATTATTTTACCAATTATAAATCTATACAGAACATGTTTTTCTGCTTCTTCTTTCATTTGCCCTCTTAAAGCTTCTTCATTTGATTTTGTCATTTCATAAAACATTTCAAGAGAAATACCTTGCATTCTTACTTGTTCTTCAAAATGCTTAATCATATGATTAATTTCTTCTTCAATTAATTCTTCTGGAATATCAACTTTAGTATTCTCAGCTATTTTAGCCATTACATCATCAACAAATTTATCATTTACTTGTCCCATTTTAGAAGCTTCAATATTTTTCTTTACTTCTTCTTCAAGAGTTTCCTTAGAATTAACTCCTTCAAGTCCAAGATCTTCAAAGAAATCATCATCTAGTTTTCTTTCCACTTTTCTTTTTATATCATTTACTTTAACTTTAAATACTACATCTTTTCCTTTTAAATCTTCTACATGATAATCTTCTGGAAATGTAAGATTAATATCTTTTTCTTCATCCTTTTTCATACCAATTAAAGCTTCTTCAAAACCTGGAATAAATGAATTTGAACCAATTTCTAGTTCATAGTTTTCACCTTTTCCTCCTTCAAAAGCTTTACCATCTTTAAAGCCTTCAAAATCAATAATTGCTATATCGCCTTTTTCTACATCTCCATCTTTCACTTCAAATTCAACAAATCTTTCTAAAAGATGACCTATCTCATGTTCAATTTCTTCTTTAGTTACTTCTACTTCGTCTTTTTTTATACCAAGTCCCTTATACTTTTCAATTTCAACTTCTGGCATTGTAGTAATTGTAAATAAAAATTCTACACCATCTTCTTCTGACATTTTTTTAATATCAACTTTAGGATCAATTATAGGTTTATATTCTTTTAAAGCTTTATCATAAGCTTCAGGTAAAAGAATATTTAAAGCATCCATATATAAAGAATCTTTTCCCTTCTTTTTAAAATATACATCTTTTGGTACTTTTCCCTTTCTAAACCCATCAAGTTTAATATCTTTTTTCTTATTTTCAAAAGCTTTATCAATAGCATTTGAAAATTCTTCTTTACTAAAACTTACAGTTTCTTCAAAAACATTTTTTTTACTCATATTCTAATCTCCTTTTTCTTTTACTAAAATAATCTTTTAGTTTTCTTACAGGTCCTTTATTTAAAAACTTATCTTCACATTCCATAATTAAAGCTTTGGCGTAAGATTCAAAGTTTATATCTGTTAAACAAGTATTACCTAAATCGGAATCATAAACATAATTTCTAGCAATATAACTAAGACATTCTTTAGGAAGCTTTTCATTAAATTCAAGCATTTTATTATATAACCCATCTATAATCATTTCTTTATTTTTTATATCTTCTAAGATGGTACTACTTAAATATTTATAATTTTCTACAAGCATTTTTTCGCAGCTATCAAAGTTATCTACTAAAAGGCCACTATCATTATAGTTAAATTTATATACTATTGTATAGCCCATAAAATTAGAATAGTATTTAGGTACATCATATTTAGTTGACTTTTGTGTAACTCTTGAAACTAAATCAACCAAATTTTCCATTTCAACAATACGTTTATACTTATCAACAATCATACTTCTTCCCTGCCCTTTTTATTATAAAACAATTTTTATTATAAAACAAGGCTATTTAAGGCATTTTAAAACATCTTTATTACTATTTCTATGGGCAGGAATAAAACTTCCTACAAATCCTGTTAGAATACTTATTATGGTTACATATAATACTATTTTTAATTTAAAAATAATTATATTATCTAAAGAAGTTATATTATATAAAATATGATTTATGAAACTAATACTTATTCTTACTAAAACTAAAGAAATAATTGTAGATATTATGGATATAATAATAGCTTCATTTATAAATATCCTTCTTATATCTTTTTTTCGAGCTCCAAGCGACTTTAAAATACCTATTTCTTTTTTTCTTTCTATACCTCTAGTATAAGTTATAGAAAAAATTAAAAATGAAGAAATAAATAAACTTATGAAAGAGAATACTAAAAATATACTTTCAATACTTGTTATAATTTTTTTTAAATTTAGTTCAATGCTATCTCCTATATCTTGGTACTTTATATTAGTATTTGCTTCTAAATAAGATTTAACTAATTCTTTACTAGTAAATACATATATTGAATACTCATTTTTTATAGGAATTAAACTATCTAAATCTTTATTATATAAAATAGTACTATTACTAATAAGATTACTAAATGATAGTTTACTTTTAGAGGTTACTATTCCTTTTATTAATAATTTTTTATTTATATCACTTAGATATAATTCTTTATTTAAAAAGTATTTATAATTACAAGTATTCTCTTTAATATTATAGTAATCAAATAGTTTACCATCTAGATAATCATTTTCTATATTTATAACTATTTCATTTTTATTTTTAGGATAAGATCCTGAAAGAAGTTTATAATTCTTTTTAAGATAATTACTATCTAAATAAGAACTAAAACTTATATTAGTATTATTTAAATTAAAATTATAATTATATTTTACTAAGTACTTTATATTATTTTTTTTAGCAAATTTTTTAAATGAAGTAATAAAATTTTTCTCTAAATAAATATTAGTGCTAGGATTATATCTATTTATTTTATTTAAAGATACTTTTTTACTGCTTTTTCTAGTTATTATAAGTGGATAATTAATAAAAGTATTCTTTTCATATTCATTTATTTTATCTTTAAATCCATTAGTAATAAATAAGACTAGACTTATTAATATAATACTTATTATTAAAGATATAGCTATAATACTATTAAGTAATTTATTATCTCTTAGTGATTTTAGTGAATACTTAAAGTTATCTAAATAAAGCATTTTCTTATTACTTATATAAAGTTTTTTCTTAGTCTTTATTAAATATGGATTACTATCATAAAGTATTTTTCCATCATTTAGAATAATTAATCTATCTGAGTATTTCTTAGCTAATCTTTTATCATGTGTTACCATTATTACAAGCTTATTATAAAAAATTTTTTTAAGTAGTATTAATATTTTTTCTGAGCTTTGTGAATCTAAAGCACCAGTAGGTTCATCAAGAAGAATTATATCAGGATTTGTTATTAGGCATCTACAAATTGCGACTCTTTGCTTTTCACCACCTGATAGAGTGCTTACTTTTTTATCTTTCAAGTGAATAATATTACATTTCTTTAATGCTAGAAATATTCTATTATTTTTTATATTTTTTCCTTTAATCATTAGAGCTAAATTAACATTTTCAAATACCGATAAGTTTTCAATTAAATTATAATCTTGAAAAACAAAACCTATTTTACTTCTAATTAATTTATCATTTAAATACTCTTTATACTTGCTTATATCATTGCCATATAAATATATTTTTCCTTTGTAGTCATTATCTAAAAGTCCAACTATATTTAAAAAAGTAGTCTTTCCTGAGCCACTTTTTCCGAGTATACATACTAATCCTTTTTTTCTAAAATTTATACTTAAATCATCTAAAATTTTGTATTCTTTTTTAGATACTTTATAAGTTTTAGATATATCTTTTAGCTCAAGCATATTTACCTCCCTATTATACTATAGGTAGTAAATAGTTTTTTTCCTTACTTTTTTTGTAAAAAATAAAAAGTATAGAATTATAAATATGATATTCTATACTTTATTATTTTTCTATTACAATTCTTGTTGAATAATTACTTCCTTTAGAACCACTACTGAAACTTGAATTAAATATTCCAGCCTTTTCACCATCTCTATTTTCTCCTCCTCTAACAAGCCAAGGCCATTTAGAGGTTACAACATAATTTGAAGCATTGTACCAAGAAGATGCTCCATTATTAACTTCCCTTATTCCGTCACCAAGTTTACTTATTTTTATATCTTTAGTATCTTCTGTTTTTTTGTATAAAATGATATTATCTATTTTTTCACTACTTGTAT
>CAJONL010000106.1 GCA_905235875.1 uncultured Bacilli bacterium | reverse complement strand
TTTTCTTTTCTAAATCTATCTTATTAATAATAGTAATATAATTCTTACCAGTTAATTTATCTAAAATAACATAATCATCCTCTGTAAGTTCTTCATTATAATTTAAAACGAATAATATCAAATCTGCTTCATCTATTAACTGCAAACTCTTAGATACTCCAATACTTTCTACTAAATCATCAGTATTCCTAATACCAGCAGTATCAACCAAATTTAAAACTATATTATCAAAATTAAATGTAGCTTCAACACTATCACGAGTTGTACCCAAAACATCAGTAACTATAGCTTTTTCTTCACCAATTAATCTATTAAGTAAACTACTTTTTCCAACATTTGGCCTACCAATAATTGCAGTTTTTATACCATTTTTAAGTATTTCTCCATTTTTACTTTCATTTAAAATTTTATTTATTTTTTCTTCTAAATCATTTAAACGAGATTTAATCTTATCTATAGTCATCACTTCTATATCTTCATATTCTGGATAATCAATATTAACCTCTATATTTGAAATAATTCCTGCAAGATCATCTCTCAAATTACTTATCATAGATGAAACTTTTCCGTTAACTTGATTTAAAGCCATTTCTCTAGCAGCATCTGTTTCTGAATTAATTAAATCCATTACTCCCTCAGCTTCTGTCAAATCAATTCTCCCATTAAGGAAAGCTCTTTTAGTAAATTCCCCAGGCTGTGCAAGTCTACATCCATTAACAAGTAATAACTCTAATATTTTATTTGTTGTATTAACACCACCATGAGCATTAATTTCAACAACATCTTCCATAGTAAAAGTTTTTGGACTTCTCATTACACTCACTAAAACTTCATCAATTTTCTTGTCATTTTCTAATATATAACCATAATGAATTGTATGACTAGATGCATTTTTAATATCTTTACTAAAAATACTATTAACTATACTTATAGCATCATCTCCGCTTACTCTTATTATTGAAATTGCACCAACTCCAACTGCTGTAGATATAGCTGCGATAGTATCATCCATAATTAGTCACTTCCTTTTTAAAACTCGTTTTATTTTGTTTATATTTTTAGATAATCCTAAATATTTTGGTAGTGCCTTTATGCTAATTACAACATTCATAGATACCTTTTTATCAACATAACTAACTACCCATCCTTCTTTATATCTAGGAGGAATTATATTTAAAGGAAACATATGTCTTTCTATTATATTAGCTATTCTTTTATTCATAAATTTAGGAAAATTTCTATATGAATTATACATAGCTTCCTTAGCATGAACAAACCCATGTTGTCTAAAAAAAGGTTTTTTTTCTAAAGTATGTTCTTGCCAAGGTAAATAATAAAAATCGTGCAGCAAACCACCAATAGCTGCATCTTTATAATTCCATTTCTTTTTTTTACATATTTTGTATGATAAGTATGAAACAATAAGTAAATGTTCATATAAAGAAACATTTTCATGATGTATCCATTGTTTTCTTTTTTTAAACTCCTTATTATTCAAAATAGGAGAAACAATATTTAAATATTCTTCATCAGATAATAGTTCATTAGTAATATCTTTTTTCAAAAATATCATCTCCGCACTGATATTATATCACAAATATATAAAACATAAACAAGAACAAAAAAAAGATAAGTTTTTTTATTTACTTATCTTCTACTATGTCTTCCTTCTTTTTCAGGATGTTTTTCAGTATAACTATCAAAAATTGTATATAAATCATCTAACATTTTTTGTTTTTCATCACTAGATAATTTTGAATTAGTTAAAATAGCTTTTTCCCTTTCTTCAAATTTATCTAAAGCATTATCTATTGCCATAGATTCCTTTTGAAGTGCAATATTATTAAAAACATTTAAAACATCTCTTTTAGTTTCAATATTATCTACTGTTTTAGAATCTGTATCATCTTCTGTTTTCATATGTTTTGATTTATATTCACTTTTTTTCATGTGTTTTGATTCATATTTATCACCAGTATTTTTTTTCATATGTTTTGAATGGTATTTGTTATTTTCGTTATTATTTAATTGATTATAATATTCTCTTTTTTCATCAAGTTCTTTTTTTATAGTTTCAAGATCTCTCTTTTCTGATTCATTTAATTGACCTTTACTTAATGCTTTTTCCATCTCTTCAACCTGAATAAGATGTTCTTTAACCCATTCATCATCATCATATGATCTAGTTACATCATAATTAGTTTGATTACTATCTT
>CAJONL010000105.1 GCA_905235875.1 uncultured Bacilli bacterium | reverse complement strand
TATAAAAGATATAGTTAAAATAAATTCTAATGATTATTCTATACCATTTATCCTTAATTTTAGTTTAGATATAAATAGTGATGAAGCTTTAAAATATTTTTCAGATAATGACATTTATTTATCTACTAAAACTGCATGCTCATCAGGTAACTATTCATATGTTATAAATGAACTATATCATGATATGCAAAGAGCAGAAAATTCACTTAGAGTAAGCATTTCATATAAAACTACTAAAAATGAATTAGATACATTTATTAAATATTTAAAGGAGTTTGTAAATGAAAATAGTAAAAATTAATTCTATGGCATGTCCTTCATGTATAATAATGAATGAAATATTTGATAAAATTAAAGAAAAATATAAAGATAGTTTTACTTATGAAGAAATAGATTATGATTTTGATGAATACGATTATGAAGTGGGTAAAACTCTTCCTGTATTTATATTTTTAGATAATAATAAAGAACTAGATAGATTAGTAGGAGAAGTATCATTTGAAAAATTTGAAGAAACTATTAAAAAGTATTTATAGAGGTGAATTAAATTGAAGAGGTATTTATTATTAATTATTTTCTTAATTACTTTAATTATTCCAAGTAATATTTACGCTAAAGAAGTAAATGCATATTTATTTTATGGAAAGGGTTGTCCACATTGTGCTGAACTTGAAAAGTATTTAGATAAAGAGTATAAAAATGATAAAGACTTAACTATTTATAGGTATGAAGTATGGAATAATGAAGATAATGTTAAGTTATGGAATAAAGTACAAGAAAATTTATGTGTAGAAAGTAAAGGAGTGCCATACTTTGTAGTGGGTAATAAAGTTTTACGTGGTTATAATAAAGGACCAAGTTTTGAAAATAAAGTAGATACTTTAATTAGAAATGCTAAAGGACACGATTACAAAGATATCGCAGGTATTACTTTAGGTACAGTAAAAGGATCGCTTGATAAAAATGAATGTAAGAATTTAGAAAAAGAAGAACAAAAAGAGCAGTCTCATAAACTTGATGTACCATTAATTGGAACAATAGATCTTGAAATGCTTTCAATTCCTGTCATAGCAGTAATAATTGGACTTGTAGATGGTTTTAATCCATGTGCTATGTGGGTATTAATATTTATTATTACATTATTACTTAATTATAGTGATAGAAAAAAGATGTGGGTACTAGGACTTACTTTTATATTAACAAGTGGACTAATTTATTTTTTATTTATGCTCGGGGTAGTTCAAATTAGTAATTATACCACTCAAATAAATTGGCTTAAATATTTAATAGGAACACTTGCGTTAGGATTAGGTATTTATAATATTTATAGATATGTAGAATCAAAGAAAAAAGGTGAAGATGGCTGTGATGTAACTTCTAAAGAAGATAGAAAAAAAATAATGCTTAGGGCTAAAAAAGCAGTAGAAAACGATACATTTATTTTAGCAATTATAGGAATAATACTTCTTGCAGTAACAGTTAATTTTATTGAACTTTTATGCTCTTTAGGCCTTCCTGTAGTTTATACTGAAATATTAAGTTATAATAATATAACAGGTATAAAAAGTATATTTTATTTAATTCTATATATAATTTTCTTCTTACTAGATGATATTATAGTATTTGTAATAGCAATGAAAACATTAAAAATAAAGGTAGTAAGTAATAAATATACTAAGTACTCACATTTAATAGGGGGCTTAATAATGACTATAATTGGACTTTTAATGTTATTTAAACCAGAATGGTTAATGTTTAATTTTTAAAGAATAAAAGCTAAGGATGTAAGAGTCTTTGGTTTTTTTACGCAAAAAATTCAAATAAGTCAAACAAGTGTAAGGGTGTATTAGACTTTTTTATGATTAAATACTAGCAACAAAATAGATGAAGCTCTAATGTATTATTTGCAAAGTTATTATAGAATAAATAATTATTAAAATATATAAATAAAATATAATATAGGAGGCAAAAAACATTTACTTTTTTTAAAACAAATAATATAATACATTTTTACAAGGGGGATTTATATGAAAAGACTTTCAGATTTTATAGTTAAGAAAAAGTTTTTAGTCTTAATAATTGGTTTAATTCTAATAGTTCCTGCTTTAATAGGCTTTATAAGTACTAAGATAAATTATGATATATTAGTATATCTACCTGATGAAGTAGAAACTATCAAAGGAGAAAAAATATTAACTGATAAATTTAAACTAGGTAGTTATGCTTTTGTTATGATAAATGATAAGGCTCCTAAAGACGTGCTAAAAGTTGAAAAGAAGATAAAAAGAATTAAGGGTGTAAACCGAGTAATAAGCGGAGATGATTTAACTGGTGGAGTTATACCTAAAAGTATGATTCCTAATAATTTGAATAAAATGCTCTATAATAAAAATAGTACCTTAGTTATTGTAACATTTGATAAAGGTGCCTCAGAAGATACTACGATAAATGCTATAAGAGAACTTCGTAAAATAGAGCATCCAGATTTAATTAGTTCAATGACTTGTTTAGTAGTAGATACTATGGATATTTCTAATAGTGAAATTATTATTTATATTTTAATAGCAGTAGTTTTATGTTTTATTACTTTAACTTTTACAACTGAGTCTTATTTTGTACCACCACTTTTACTATTAAATATAGGTATTGCAATATTATATAATTTTGGTACAAATATTTTTCTAGGACAAATAAGCTATATTACTAAAGCTATCGCGGCAATTCTCCAACTCGGAGTTACAACTGACTTTTCTATATTCTTATATCATAAGTATGAAAGTTTAAAGAAGAAATATAGCGATAATGATGAAGCAATGAGTGAGGCTATAGTTAGTACCTCTAAATCTTTAATAGGTTCATCACTTACAACAATAGCTGGTTTTTTAGCTCTTATATTTATGACACTTACTCTGGGAAAAGATATTGGATTAGTAATGGCTAAAGGAGTATTATTTGGACTACTTAGTGTGTTAACCATTTTTCCAGCACTTCTTCTTGTATTTGATAAAATTATAGATAAAACTACTCATAAGAGTTATTTTCCATCATTTAATAAAGTAAAAAGTTTTATACTAAATAAAAGGAAACTAATTGTAGTATTATTTTTACTTTTACTAATACCGGCTTATATAGGTAATTCAAATTATAAAGTATATTATAAATTGGATGAATCTCTTCCTAATAATTTAGCATTTAAAACTGCAAATAAAAAGTTAGAAAAAGATTTTAATATCATATCACCTTGTATTATTCTTATAGATAAGAACTTATCTCAAAATAAAGTTAAAGATTTATCTAATGATTTAAAAAATACTGATGGCATAGATTTAGTATTATCTCCTAATGAAGTAGTAACAACAGGTATTAAAGATATTCTGCCTAAAGAATTAGATATTTTACTTAATAATGATAAGTATAATTTAATAATAATAAATTCTAAGTATGAAGTAGCATCAAATAAATTAAATAGTCAAGTTATAAAAATAGATAAACTAGTAAAAAGTTATGATAAAAATTCTATAGTAGCTGGAGAAGGGGCTTTAATGAAAGATTTAGTTAAAATAGCAGATCATGATTTTAAAGCAGTAAGTTACGCATCTATTTTAGTAATCTTAGTTATAATGTTTTTTGTACTTACCTCATTAAGTTTACCTATAATTTTGGTAATAATAATAGAATTTGCAATATTCTTAAATATGGCATGTGCATATTATATGGGTACAACACTTCCATTTATAGCCTCAATAATAGTTGGAACAATTCAGTTAGGTGCTACAATTGATTATGCAATACTAATGTCTACTAGATATATAGAAGAAAGAAAAAAAGAAAAAAATAAAAATAAAGCACTAAAAAATACTTTAGATGGAGTATTTACTTCAATTATTACATCAGCTTTATGTTTATTTTCAGCAACTATCGGAGTAGGTATATTTACTAAAATAGATATAATAGGTTCTATTTGTGTACTTCTTGCTAGAGGTGCAATAATATCTATGCTTACAGTTTTAATTATATTACCTAACATGTTAGTTATATTTGATAAATTCTTTATAAAAAAGGAGGGTTTGAAATGAATAAATATATAAAAATAATTAGTTTATTATTAATAGTTGCAATACTTTTTACACCAAGTACTATATTTGCATTTAATAAAAAAGAAGAGATATATGTAAATTTAGATAGTAAAGGTACTCCTATTAAAAATATAGTAAATAATACACTTACTGATATTGGTATAAAAAATGAAACTGATTACTCTAATTTAAAAAATATAAAAAATCTGACAGGTGATGAAAAACTTAATATAGATGGAAATAAAATATCTTTTAAAGGTAACAATAGTTTAACTTATAGTGGTACTTCTTTAAAAAAGTTACCTATAAAGGTAAGTATTGATTATTACTTAAATAATAAAAAGATAGATTTAAATAACTTAAAAAATAAAAAAGGTAAAGTAACTATAGATATAAGTTTTGAAAATTTAATGTATGATAAAAATACTAATTTACATACTCCATTTGTAGTTACAACTTCTATTCTTTTAAATGGAGTAAATAAAAATATAAAAGTTACAAATGGTAAAAATATCAATATAGCTAATAAAAATATAATATTAGGTATTTCAGCTCCAGGATTATATGAAGATTTAGATAATGAAGCACTTAAAGATTTAGACACAGTATCAATAAGTTATGATACAGATAGTTTTGAAGAAAATGATATTTATTTTATTAGTAGTCCTAAACTTCTTAATAAAACAGATATCGAAGGTATTAAAAACTTAGATAATGTAAAGTCATCTTTTAATAAATTATCTAATGGAATGAATACTTTAGAAGATGGTTCTAAGAAGTTAAGCAAAGGAACAAATGATTTAAATAAGGGAACAAAAAGTTTATCTAAAGGATTAAAAAAAGCATTAAAGGGAAGTAATGCTTTAAAGGATGGTAGTAATTCTTTAGACGATAATTTGGAAAAAATAATTAC
>CAJONL010000104.1 GCA_905235875.1 uncultured Bacilli bacterium | reverse complement strand
ATTTATGTAAACCATAAATACTATAAAAAATGTGGTCATTTTGATGAATATACCTTGGAAATAAAAGGAGAACCAGATGAAAAGCTGCATAGAATGGAGGAAAGATTTTAAATACCTCCCTTAGATAGATGAATTTATTATAGACTATAAAGAAAATAAGAGTAAAGAATTGGTTAAATTTTTAAATCAATATGCTAAAACTCAAAGAGTAATTATTAGAGTAGATAATACTATTGAAAAAAAAGAAATTGATTTTTTAGAATTATTAGCTACTCAAAATAATTATAATATAGCTATTTTATTTAGAACCTTGTATCCTACTGATATCCAAGAAAGAAATTTAAAAGAATTAAAAATTCCTTTTTTTATTACAACAATAGCTATAAATTGGGAAGAATTAAGAGAAATTTTAGACTTAGGGGTCAGTGATGTTTATATAGGTGGAATGTTAGGATTTGACCTAGAAAGAGTTAATAAAATTATCCCAGAAGGTATTCAAGTAAGAAGTTATGTTAATGTATGTCAAGCAAACTGGGATAATAGCGAAGGATTTAAAACTTTTTTTATTAGACCCGAAGATTTAAATTATTATGGTAATTTTATTGATGTATTTGAATTTTATGAAAGTGAAGATACTCAAAATACTTTATATGAAGTTTATTTTCATGAACAAGAGTGGAATGGAGATTTAAGAGAGATTATTAAAGGGTTAAAATTAAATATCAATAATTATTATATACTAGGCCCAGAGTTTGCAAGGCGTAGAGCACAGTGTAGACGAAAATGTATAAAAGGCGAAAGATGTGAACTGTGTGATGGACTTGTAGATTTAACTAAATCATTAGAATTAAGTAAAGAATTTGATGTATTCAAAAGGAGATAAGATTAATGGCAAAAGGTGCAATAGCAAAGCAGAAAGTGTTTGATAAAATTCTTGAGGTATTCGAAGGCAGTTTTATGTATAATTCAGGTAAGGAATGTAGGATACCAATTGATGAAGAAGGTAATGAGGTTCAGATTAAAGTAGCTTTAACTTGTGCTAAGGATAATGTAAGTCCTGAAGGTGAAGTAATAAAAGCCGCGGCGGTTCCTTCGGAAGAGGGTCTTGTTAACAGTTTTCCGGCACCGCATAAAATTGCAGAAGTAACTGAAGAAGAGAAACAGAACGTGGAAGATCTCTTAAAGACACTTGGTTTAGCTTAAGGAGAAGTAATGACACATATTTTACACTATGAGGTATGGGAAGATAACGGTAAATGGGTATGTGGTGACGTTTCAGCCCTCGCCGCGAACTCTAATGCGTGGTGGTATGTACCGCGCATGTTAGAAATACCTTTAACCGAATATGTTAAATTGCTTATAGATAAATTTCATATAAATTATATACATTATACAGCTAAGTACAATGTATTACTCTTTTCTTTTACTACTCTTACTGAGTGTAGAAAATTTAAAAATTATATAAATAAAATTGCTCGTGATAAAAGATTTTATATTTATTAAAGGAGGTACTTGTTATGTAAAATTCTAAATATAGGAGGTTTATATAATGAGTCGATCAAGAAAAAAATCACATTTTGTAGTAGATCATACAGCTAAATCTACTAAAAGAAAAAAAAGATTTGCCAATAAGACAGTTCGCAGAGATAAAGATTTTAATATAAGTGGGTCTGCATATAAAAAAAGATATCCATCCTGGGATATATGTGATTATAGATATCAGTGGACGAAAGAAGAAGCTATTCAAGAATGGTATGACGAAGAGTCTCCTCATTACAAAGGACAAGCTTGGAGACATAAACATTTTACCTCTCTTGAAGAATGGTTATCTTATTGGGCAAAGTGTGTTGCACGAAAATGAAATTAGAAGTGTTAATGATTATAATAAATCATTAACACTTTTTTATAATATAATTATTTAAGGACATTTTTATTTAATAATGTTCTATTTTTTTTATTTTTAATTGATAATAAAAACAATTTTAATTATTATAAAAATTTTTATAATAAATTAAGGAGGTTAATTTAATGGCAACAATAACAATTAATAACCTTAACGCTAGTACTAAAAATATACGAACTGGAAATAATGTATTGCCTATATATCAAGGAGATGATAGTACTGGAGATACTTATAAAATCACTCCTAGTAATTTAGTAGCTAAAACTCTTGATATTCCAGAAGAATATTTACAAAATATAAAAAATATTGTTACTCCTTCTGGTAGTCTTAGTGCTAATAAATTTCTAAATCAATTAGGAGAATGGGCAACTCCTATAGATACTAATACTACTTATGGATTAGCAACTTCAAGTGCTAATGGTTTAATGACTGCTGCTCATTATTCTACCGTAGAAAAATTAGGAGCCATTACTCTTGCAACAACTGAATTACGTGGATATATGAGTGCAGCTGATAAGAAAAAATTAGATAATTTAACAACTGCAACTGTAACAGCCGGAGCGAAAGGTTATGTACCACAATTACCACAATCAGGTGGTAATACTATGTTTTTAAGAGGAGACGGAAGCTGGGCTTATCCTAATGGTACAACATATGGAGATGCTACGTCTTCATCTAAAGGATTAATGACAGCAGCGCAGTATAATAAATTAGAAGCTATAGCCTCTTCTGCTACTCGAAATGTTTTTTCGGCAGTTGCGGGATATCCAACTGGTAATCAAACACCTTCTTTTGGAAGTACTTTTAGTGTATATCAGGTGGGTCAGACAACGGCAGGAGCCATAACACATACTGCTAGAACTGTAACTATTCCTAATAATACAGTTACTACTAGTGCCAATGGTTTAATGAGTTCTACTGATAAAACTAATTTAGATAATTTACATGCAATTACAGATGTTACTACTTCTGCTCATGGTTATATGGTTGCTGCGGATAAAATAAAAGTAAATAAAATATATAATACTTGGTATTATCAAAACGGCCCTTCTTCACAAATTATATTTTATAGATATGGAGATTTGGTTATTTTTTATTGCTATCCTTCAATGCAATTATATGAAGGTACGAATGGCTCTTGGTCAATTCCAAGTGGTTTTAAAGTAAGCAATAGTACTTTTGCTTCTCCGCCTTTTTGGGGTGGATTATATGATGAAGATAAGCACATAATTGGAGATTTTAGAATTACTATTACTGATAGTGGATCAAAATTAAAATATTAGGCATATAATTTAAAATATCCCGGTATATATCAACAAGCTGAATGTTTTGGAGTATGGATTACTTCAGATAGCATACCAACTGGAGCAGCGACAAAATCAAAAATATCAATTTAAAGGAGGTAAAATATTAATGCGTATTTTAAAAATACAAGAAAAATAGTTTAATCTTATTAGTACAGAAGGTACTGTAAATGATTATACTATTATTTTTCAAAAAAATGGATATTCTTTATTAAATATTCAAAATTTATTAAATGAATGTTATGAATTTTTATCTCCTATTATTATTTAGGATGAAGGAGATTTAAATTTTACTTCTTCTAATATGGAAATGGATACTTCTATATGGAAATTAAAATCTATTGAAGAAAAAGATGATTGTTTTGAGTTAATTTTATTATATAAAGTAGATCCAACTCCAGAGCAAAAATTAGAAATTCTTTCTGCTAAATTAGATTATTTAGCAATAATGTCAGACATAGAATTATAGGAGGTTTAATTAATATGAGTAAAAATTTTGAGAAAATTAAATCTTACTATGAAAAAGATCTTTGGACTATAACTATGGTATATAATGTAGTAAATAAAAAGAATGGTATTACTCCATAGGAATATAAAATTATTACAGGTCAAGATTTTATTTGATTTTTTAAAAAATTTATTATATAATATATATATAATAAAGATGATGAATAAAAGAGTAAAGGTGAAAATCAAATAGTTATATTCATAACTGCCGTGATAGTCGGCAATTTGCTCTCATAGCACAATTGGTAGTGCATCTGACCTGTAATCAGAGGGTTTGCGGTTCGAGTCCGTATGGGAGCCGTACATTTGATTTTTTAAAAAATTTATTATATAATATATATATAATAAAGATAAGAATTTAAGGAGTGCCGATAAGGTTAACGCACTTAATACTCAACCATTCTAGGGCCCGAACAAATCCTATAAATTCTTATTTTTAAAAAATTATTATAATATGGTGCTTTAGCTCAGCTGGTGGTAGCATCTGACTGTTAATCAGAGGGTCCTTGGTTCGAGTCCAAGAAGCACCGTGGGTAAGTAAAACCTGTTCAAACCCGTACAAGTCAAATTTACTGTACCAGTCAAATTCACAGGTCGGTTTGTTAGAATATACGTTATCTAGGTTGATGTCCTTACGGTCTACAGGAAGTTTTTTAACAAGTTTCGCTTTCTTGACTAACAAAAAAACTTATAGAGAAGAAATTTAATAGTCGCGGTTTGATTCCGCTAAAATGTGGATACTATTAAATTTAGTTGCAACCTTCTCGCTGGAATCGTTGCAAAGGTTCCATTTGGAGTATAGATTCAAGGGGAGAGAATCGCACCGACGGGTAAGATATGGGTTCAAATCCCATTGCTCCAATTTAATAAAAATAATAATGTTCACTGATATTAATAGTGTACATAAACTATCAGAGAGTCCACCTCAAGGCCGAGGCCGTCTTATAAAAGGATAGAGAGACGATAGAACAGTACCTGAGCGTTTTTGGAGTCATGACCAAAGGAATTTCCGCTATAGAAAGAGTCAGGGAGCGGTACAAAAGGACAAAATTATTTTTATTATAATTTGTTGAAACTCACGGCTAAGTGTTGGAGGTTTCTCTGGAACATAGTCAACAAGATGGGACAGGCAGAGTGAGAACATTTACCCATTATTTTAACGCGGATTACGCAGGAGGGGTTCCT
>CAJONL010000103.1 GCA_905235875.1 uncultured Bacilli bacterium | reverse complement strand
ATCATATAGATAAATGTTATTGTAACTAAAATTGCTGAAAGAAGAGCATATCTTAAACCTTTTCTTTCTGATTCTTCTTCTTTTATTTTCTTTTGTTCTTCATATCTTAAATCTAAATATTCTATTTCTTTAGTTTTATCTAAATCATCTTTAGTTTTAGATACATATCTACCCATCTTTTTAACTATATATCTTTCTGTTACCATAGTACCTACAAGTGAAATTACTATACATGAAAAGACCATTATATATACATTTGAAGTCATTCTAACATAGAATGTTTCGTCTATTAGTCTTGCAGCTCCAATTGTATATGGAATTAAAGACATATCTGTTGCACCAACAAATAAGCTTACACTGTAGCCAAAGGCAACTCCAGCAAAAGCTGCTATTATTCCAACAAGTGGATTTCTACCATTAAATAAGAATAGTAAAGCTCCTAATGGAATTAATACTGCATATCCAACTTCATTTACAATACTAGAACATACTGCAATGAAAAATAATATAAATGTTAAAAATTTAGGATTAATTTTTGATAATTTTCTTTTAAGTACTGTTTGAACAAGTCCTGATTCTTCTGCGACTGCAACACCTATTAATGTAATAATAATAGTACTAACTGTCGTAAAACTAACAAAATTTGTTGAAGCATTTCCTATTATCATTTTTATTCCATCATAACTTATCATATTTTTAACTGTTACTATTGTTTGCTCTAATTCATTTGTTTTTAAGTTAACACTATCATAAGAAACTGATATATTAAATAGTGATAATATGGCACTTAAAATAATTGTTATAAATGTTAAAATAATAAATCCAGTTATAGGATGTATTTTAAATTTTTTCACTTTTTTCTTTGCCATGAATTTACTCCTCTACTATTTTTTTAATTTTTTTATCAAATTCAATTCTAGGAATCATTACATTTCTGCTACAATTTAAGCATTTTATTTTTATATCTGCTCCAAGTCTCACAACTTCCCATAGATTTGTTCCACATGGATGCTGTTTTTTCATTATAAGTTTTGTACCTAGTTTATATTTTTTATCCATTTTTTACCTCAATTACATTATATGGAATACTGATATTTTCTTTATCATATTCTTCTTTAATTATTCTTTTTACTTTTCTTTTAGCTTTCCATTGATTATCATGTTTTACTGGAACTAATAGAACGTATTCTATATCTGACGAATTAAAATTATTTAGTCCCCAATTTTCAATTTTATCAACTAAATCTACTTCTTCATCTATCCTTTTTATTATATTGTGAATAACTATATCAGCTTTTTTGGTTTCTATCTCATATGGCATTGGAATAGATATTTTTACTTTTATATTTTCTTTTGAGTAATTTGTTACTTCTGAAATATTTCTATTTGATATAGTTCTTACTATATTTTCAATTGATCTTATTTTGGTACTTTTTAATCCTAAATCTACTACAGTACCACCAAAACCATTAATTTCTACATAATCTCCTACATCAAATTGTTCTTCAAATATTATAGAAAGACCTACAAGAACATCTTTCATTACATCTTGAAGTGCTAAACCTATAATTACTCCTGCAATTCCAAGTCCAGCTGCTATTGATGTTACATTTATTCCTAAAGTTCCCAATATTTGAACTACAACAAGTATTATAATAACATACTTAAATATATTTCTAATTAGTTTTTCTATTGTTGCTTTTCTTTTTTTATTTACTTTTTTAGTCCATCTCGAAGTAAAAAAACTAAATATTTTGTAAATTAAAATTCCTAATATTATATAAATTACAACTTCATGAATATTTTTTTCAATTATATAATCTAATATGTTATTCAATTTATACACCTACTTATTATAATTAATTATTTCAAGTACTCTGTTTAAATCACTATTATTTTCAAAAGATATTTCTACCTTTTTTGGTTTTATTTTTACTTTAGTCCCTAAATATTCTGATAATTCTCTTTCTAAAGTTTCATACTCATTATTCTTATTTTTTATATGTTGAACTACTTTTTTCTTAAATTCAGTATTCTTAGATTCTTGTTCTAATTCTCTTACACTCATGTTTTCATCTATTACTCTTTTGGCAAGTTCTTCAATTTTATTATCATCTTCTAATTTTGATAAAGTTCTTGCATGAGCCATTGATAACTTATTTTCTTTTACAAGTTCTTTTACTTTTGTTGGTAGTTTTAGTATGCCAAGAAGATTTGTAATATGGCTTCTACTTTTTCCAACTCTTTTTGCTACTTGTTCTTGTGTTAAATCAAGTTTATTCATAAGTGATAAATATGCTTCTGCTTCTTCTATTGCATTTAGGTTTTCTCTTTGAAGATTTTCTAATACTGCTATTTCCATCATTTGATCATCTGTAAAATCTCTAATTATAGCAGGTATTGTTTCTTTTTTAGCAAGTTTTGAAGCACGATATCTTCTTTCACCTGCAACTATTTCATAACCTTTAATACTTTTCTTTACTATAATTGGTTGTATAACACCATGTTCTTTTATTGAGTTTGCTAAATCTTCGAGTGCTTCTTTATCAAATGTTTTTCTAGGTTGATAAGGATTAACTCTTAAATCTTCAAGTTTTATCTCAGTTATTTCTTCATTTTTAGATTCTTCTATTATTTTTTCTTCTATTTTATTGTAATTAATATCTTCAATGTTAAATAATTCTTCAAGTCCTTTACCTAGAGCTCTTCTTTTAGTTTCCATTATTTTTTATCACCTCTTTAGCTAAATTTAAATAAGCTTCTGATCCACGTGATTTAGGATCATATGCTATTATTGGTTTTCCATGCGATGGTGCTTCTGTAAGTTTTATTAATCTTGGAATTATTGTATTATACACTTTATCTTTAAAGTAACTTCTTATTTCTTCAACTACTTCAAGTCCTAAATTTGTTCTGGCATCAAGCATTGTTAATAATACTCCTTCAATAGATAAATTAGGATTCAAATTTTGTTGTGTATACATAATTGCTTTTAATAGTTGAGTAATTCCTTCTAGTGCAAAATATTCACATTGGACTGGAATAATTACCGAATCAGATGTTGCTAAAGCATTAGTTGTAATTATACCTAAAGCTGGAGGGCAATCAATTATGATGTAATCATATTCATCTTTTATACTTCCTAAATGCTTTTTTAAATGTTCTGATTTTGGAGTATCACTAATTGTTTGTTCAAGTTCAATGTCAATTCCCGCTAGATTAATATTTGCTGGAAGTACATATAAATTCTTATATTTAGTTTTTAAAATAGATTCCTCAATTGTAGCTGTTCCGTTAAGAACATTATAAACACTTTTTTCTATATTTCCTTTATTCATTCCAATACCAGTTGTAGCATTACATTGTGGATCTAAATCTACAAGTAATACTTTTTTATTTAATATGGCAAGAGATGCTGCAAGATTGATACTTGTTGTTGTTTTTCCAACTCCACCTTTTTGATTTATTAAAGATATTATTTTACCCATTTACTTCTCACCCGTTCTCGTTTTTTTGCTATATTTATTTTAACAAATATTAAGTTCTTTTTAAAGCTTTTTTATTATATTTATAAAAAAGATTAAAAAGAAAAAGCTTTATTAAGCTTTATTCGTTTTTCTTTTTAATTGTAACAATTATTTGATAGTTTTCATCATTTTCAAACTCTTCAGTTTTTACTTTAAATCCAAACTTTTCAGTATTTTGAACTGCTTGTCTAAAATTATTGATGGCAAATCTTAAATCATATTTTATTTCATTATTATTTTGCACTGTATCTTGTATTTCATCTGAATTTGTATTATTTTCTTTTACATCATTATCAATAGTTTTTATAATATTTTCTAGGTTTTCTCT
>CAJONL010000102.1 GCA_905235875.1 uncultured Bacilli bacterium | reverse complement strand
ATTGATTTAAATTCAATGAGTAATTTAATTAGAACCTCTTTAAATGAAAAGGGCATGATTGATAAAGAACTTTTAAGGAAGAGTGCACGAAGTTTTTACCAATTTGAAAATAGCGGTAAACTTCCAACTCTTATTCACAAAAGTAGCAGGGCTAAAAAAATTAATAATTCAGGTAATGACTTATCTAATAAAGAAAAAATGATTAACATTTTTGAAAGTACCAACCCATATAATTTTTTGAAGAGCAAATATAAAGGTGGAAAAGTAATACTTAGAGATATGAAATTAATTGAAGAACTTCTTATTGATTTAAAACTTGAACCTGCTTGCATTAATGTTTTAATTGATTACGCTTTAAGAGTAAATAATCAAAAATTAAATAAAACTTATGTAGAAACAATTGCTAGTCAGTGGAAAAGGCTTGGAATTAAAACAGCAGAGGAAGCTATGAATGCTTGTATAAAAGAATATAAGAAGAGTAAAGATAAAACTAAAAAAGAAGTTAAAGTGAAAGAAGTGAAAACACCTGATTGGTTTAATATGAATATAGAAAAGAAAAAAATTAAAAAAGAAGATGAAACGGAACTATTAAATTTAATAAAAAAATATGAGTAGGTGATAACTTGAAAGAAGTAATAGATACTTATGACAAAGTAAGTAAAAATTTTATTGGAAATAGCAACTCTCTTCATAATCTTGGAATAAATTCCAAAAAATTAGAAAATGAAGCTACAAGAATAATATTAAATGTTTTAGGTTTAACGAATAGAGAAATAATTTATACAAGTGGAACAAGTGAAAACTACAGCCTTATTTTAAATAATGTAGATAATGATAAAAAGATTGTTACTGATAACAAAAAGTTTTATGAAATTGGTAAAGAAATGTATAAAAATATAGTTTTTGATAAAGAATTAAAAATAGATAGTGATACCTATTTAATATCTACTATTAATGACTTAGATTTAAGTAATTATAAATGCTTAAAGCATATACAGTTAAAGAATAAGATGAAAAATTATAATAATTATGATTTTATATCTATGGAAGAAATACCTTTTTTCGGTTGCTTAATTAAGACTAAAAATAAAAATTTAAAACCTATTATTCATGGAGGTAAGAGTACTACAGTATATCGAAGTGGTACAAGTCCTACTCCTTTAATAGCAAGTTTAGCAAAAATTATAAAAATTAAGTATAAAAAGTAATTTGCTGATTATAATAATATTGGGTGATAAATTTGAAAAAAGATTGTAAAGATGAAGTAAAAGAAACAGAAGTAGAAAAAACAGAAGAAGAATCTGAAGAAACTGAGACAACTGAAGATGAGTCGCAAGAAAATGACAGTGAAGAATCTAATAATTCTGAAGAAAATAATGGCTAGAAATAGCCTGTTTTTTATTTACAAAAAAAAATTCCTATGATAGTATTATATATATAATAATGGGAGTCAGAGTATGAAAAAGTTAAATAAAAGAGACATAGCTATTATAGCTATAATATTTGTTTTGGTGATATCTTTTGTTTTATTTCAAAAGAGTTTTGCATTAGATGAAAAAGAGTTTGGTACTAATGAAAAAGTTGATGAGAAATATATAGTAATTTCTTATCTTTCTGATGGGGATGGTGCTTTAACTGCTAATAGTGAAGTAGTAAAATATGGTGAAAGTCCAAATTTTCCTGATGCAGTTCCAAATCCAGATTACAAATTTATAGGCTTTACTTCTGATATTAATTTACAATTAAAAGATGGGAGTACTGTTCAGCCAGGAGACTTAATTAGTAAAGAAAATGCCAAAAGTATTATTTGCCAAAAAGATTTTACACTAGTAGCTAACTTCGAAGGTACAAATAAAAAATATAGTTTAGTTTATAAAGATGGAAATACTATTTTATCAACTATAAAAGTTGATAAAGATGAGTATGTAAATTTAGATAGTCCTAAAGAAAAACTAGGATATACTTTTTTAGGTTGGAATATTGATGGTAAAAATTATGATGTTTATAGTAGATATAAAGTAACTAAAAATACTATTGTGAATGCAGTATATTATAAGTTGAAACCACAAAGTCATACATTAACTTATAAGAGTAAAGATAAGATTATTACAAGTGAAGAAGTAAAAGATAATAATGAAATAATGTTAAAAAGTTTAAATATAAATGGCTGTAACGAAAGTGAATGGTTAATTAATGGTGAAAAGTACCATGCTGGCGATGCCATTGAGGTATTAGATAATATTACTGTTATAGCTAATAGTTGTAATAAATAGTAAAGAAGGGTGCTTTTAATGAATAGAAGAAAAACTATCTGGAGTTTAATAATAGTTATTTTCGTTGTATTAATCGTAGGCATAGTTTACTTTTCTAGCAAATCAAGTTTTGCTATCTTTTCCGACGAAATCGAAGGTAAAAATCTTATTAAACTTAATGTTTCTAATGAAAACGTTTGCCTAAATAATGTAAATAGTCCAGTACTTGAAAATAATATGATACCAGTAAGTTATGATGAAAGTCTTGCTACTTGGATAGTCTCTGATAAAGAAAATCAAAATTTCTCATGGTATAATTACTGTGATAAAAAATGGGCTAATGTAGTAGTTTTAAAAGATAAAGAAAAGATTAAGACTATTAAACAAGGAGATAGAATTGATATAAAAGATGTAAGTTTTATGTTTGTTTGGATTCCAAGATTTAAATATCAAATCTTTAATTATAATCCCGAAGGAGAAACTTCAGTAAAGGAAAGTGAAATACTTTTATCGTTTGAAAAAAATAAAGATACAACTGGTGATATTAAATGTGAAGCAAATGAAGATGGAAAGGAAGTATGCATGTTTGATCAAAAAACATGTATAAACGAAATATGTAATGGGAAAACCTTTACTCATCCTGGATTTAAAGAAAACTTAGGTTTCTGGGTTAGTAAGTTTGAACTTACAGGAAATTTAAAAGATATTACTTCAGTACCCGGACAAAGAACTATAACTGAAGCATCAGTAAGAGATTTTAATGATTCTATTTCTGATATCTATAAAAAGGATAATTTATATGGCTTTGATGAAAATGATAGAGTATATATGATTAATAACTATGAGTGGGGTGCTATAAGTTATCTTACCTTATCAAAATATGGAAAACAAAGTGATGTAGCACTTAATAATTGTAATATGTTTATAACCGGAATAGGCTCTACTAAAAATATTAAAGATAATAGCTTTGTTTGTAATAGTAAAGATAACCTATATAACGGTAAAGAAGGAATTAATGCTTCTACTACTGGGAATGTATATGGAGTTTATGATATGAGTGGTGGTGCTTATGAATATGTTTTAAGTTCATCATCTAATAATGGAGAAATAGTTCCAGGTTCGAGTGGTTATACAAGTAGTGAAAAAATAGATAAT
>CAJONL010000101.1 GCA_905235875.1 uncultured Bacilli bacterium | reverse complement strand
GTTTTACTAAAACTTCTCTAGGTTTAGAACCATTTTGTGGGCCAATTATACCACGTTCTTCCAAAAGATCTATTACTCTTGCTGCACGGTTATATCCAATTTTAAATCTTCTTTGAAGAAGTGAGGCACTAGCCTTTCCACTTTCTATTACAAATTCTACTATTTCATTATATAATGGATCATCATATTCTTCCTTATCATTTGAAATAGGATTATTTTTTATATCTTCATCTACTTGTTCAAGATTCATAAAGTGTGAATCAAATTGAGCTTTTTGTTGAGAAACAGTATAATCTACTATTTTTTTAATATAAGACTCATCAATAAAAGCACCTTGTATACGTTCTGGAGTATTTTCTCCGTATGGTAAAAATAACATATCACCTTTCCCAAGAAGCTTTTCTGCTCCGACCATATCTAAAATGGTACGTGAATCTACTTGAGATGCTACAGCAAATGCAATACGTGATGGAATATTAGATTTTATTAAACCTGTAATAACATCTGTACTAGGCCTTTGAGTTGCAATAATTAAATGAATTCCTGCTGCACGAGCTAGTTGTGTAATACGCATAATAGAGTCTTCTACTTCTTTTCCTGCAACAAGCATTAAGTCAGCAAGTTCATCAACAAGTACTACAATATATGGCATACGAGGAATTTTTTCATCATCACTAAGTTTTTTATTCTTTTCATCAATATATTTATTATAACCTTCAATATTTTTAGTACCACTTTCTTCGAATAAGTCATACCTACGATCCATTTCAGATACTGCTTTCTTTAAAGCAAGAGAAGCCTTTCTTGGATCAGTTACAACTGGCATAAGTAAATGTGGAATACCATTATAAATTCCAAGCTCAACTTTTTTAGGATCAATCATAATCATCTTAACTTCATCAGGACGTGCTTTCATAAGAATAGAAATAATTATAGTGTTAATACATACTGATTTACCAGAACCAGTAGCCCCTGCTACAAGCATATGTGGTGTTTTATTGATTTCGCACCATTTAACCTTTCCTAATATATCTTTACCAAGAGCTACTGCAAGTGGTTTTTTATCTAAAGAGCTTGGCATAAGCTCTAATGTTTCACGAATAGTTACAGGTTGAGCCTTTTCATTAGGCATTTCAATACCTACAGTACTTTTTCCAGGAATAGGCGCTTGTATTCTTACATCCTTCTTAGCAAGCGCAAGAGCTATTTCTTTATTTATAGTAACTATCTTAGATACACGAGTACCTGATGATAGTGATAATTCATACTGAGTAACAGTAGGCCCTATATTTACTTCAACAACTTTTCCTTTAATATTAAAATCACTAAGTACTTTTTCAAGTATAGCAATATTTTTTTCTACCTCTTTATGGTCAGTTTTCTCTTTAACATTCTTAGGAGCTTCGAGCATTGAAAGAGATGGAAGTACATAATTTTTATTTACTTTAACTCCTTCACTACTAGTATTATCTTTTGTTTCATTAACTTTTTCATCAGGAATATTATGCTTAGTAAGTTCTTTTATATCACTTACTACTAGTTTTCCAACATCTGTTGTATGATCAAGTATTTTAGCATTTGATTTAGAGCTAGGCTTAACTTCTTCTTCATCATCATCTTCAGTAACAAAAAGACTTGAACCAAGCTTTTTAGCACCATCACGAGTTTTAGATAAAACATCGCGAAGTGAAAAGCCAGTAAAGATCATAAATCCTGCAATCATAAGAACTATTACAACAACTTTAGTACCTGATGCATCAAATAGCGAATAGAAAATTGCTGAAAAAATGGCTCCTAGAAAACCACCACCAGTATTAGAAAGTGCTGTATTAAATACCCCTGCTCCTACGCTTTTATTCATTATCTTTTCAGAGCCTAAAGCCAAGCTATCAATAGTAGATTCAAATATTTTATCAGCATTACTATTATCTAAGACATAAGTTTGGTGAAGGAGTACTAAAATTCCTATTGTAAATAAATATATACCAATCATCTTAGTAGACCACATATTAACCCCTTCCCTTTTAACCATTATAAAAGCACCTGCTATACCTAATGCTAAAAGTAAAAAGACATATAAATTACCAACAAACCATAACGCAAGTGACGATACAAGTCTACCTGCTATACCATACTTACAAATACCTAATATAGATAAAAGAATGCATAAAATACCCCATAGTTCTACAACATAAGGATATTCCTTCTTCTTAGACGTTTTTCTAGTTTTTTTCTTAGCCATTATTATCAACTCCTAGTATATTAATTATAGCATATATATTTTTAGAAAGAGATATTAAATTATAAAAAAATGTCAAGTAAACATAATTATTTCAAAGTAATAATCCATTAAATATTTATTAATTTAGTTACATATATTTCTTGCTATCATTTTATTATGAATTATTATTTTATCAATTCATATAAAACAAAAAGAGCAAAATCATTAAATGCTCTTAATATAATTTTTATATTTTTTAAGAAGAATAATAATTAGTAACATTAGTTCTATAAACTGCATAATATTTACCACTTGAATTTAGAGTAATTGTAGTATCACTTGGCGATGCACC
>CAJONL010000100.1 GCA_905235875.1 uncultured Bacilli bacterium | reverse complement strand
GTAGTATTGAACCAAGAAAATTAAAAAAAAGTTAGGAACTTAAGCACTTTCTGCTAATAGTATAGTAGGAGGTGTTTTTTTATGGAAAAACTTTATGAATTATATGAAAGGTATAGAGACTATATTTTATCCCTCTTCTTGTTAATAATAATTATATCTAGTGAAGTTTTTATGTATTACAAATTAAACGATGTAATTGAAAAGAATAGTAGGATAAAAACAGAAGAGAAACATATTTTAAAGGATAACAAACAGGAAGAAAAAGACAAAAAGGAATTATTATATGTTGATGTAAAAGGGGAAGTTTTAACACCTGGAGTATATAGTTTTGAAAAGGGAAGGGTAATTGATGCAGTAAATAAAGCAGGAGGCATAACAGAAAAAGCTGATACTAGTATTAATAATTTAGGAAAAAAACTAGTAGATGAGATGGTAATAATTATTTATAGTAAAACTGAAGTAAAAAAAATGATGAGAGTAATCGAAAAGAAAAAGAAAGCAATTGAAAAATGTAATGAAATAACTAGCAACAATTCTTGTATAACAGAAAATGATATAACTTTTAATGAAAATGCTAAAAAAATAAGTAGTGGTACAAACAAGACAAAATCCACAAATAATAACAGTAGTAAAAATACTAATAAATCATCATTAAAAATATCGATAAATAATGCTTCTAAAAAGGAATTAATGACTCTTAGTGGGATTGGTGAATCAAAAGCCAAGAATATTATTGATTATAGAAATAAGAATAAATTTAATGATATAAGTGAAATAAAAAATGTAAAAGGTATTGGAGATTCTATATTTGAAAAGATCAAAGATAATATTACAATCTGACAAATTTTACTATTTTTTAATTTTTATAGTTGTATTACTATACTTAATAAATACTTATTTTCCACATAAAACTACATATAAAGAGTTTAATAATAAGTATTTTATAGTAACAAAGATAGATAAAAAAGATTATGGGTTAAAATTAGAATTAAAAGGCAAAGAAAAAGTACTTGGATATTTATATAAAAATGATATAAAGCTATTACCAGGGGACAAAATAATAGTGGATGGAATAAAAAAAGAAATAAACAATAATACTATTCCTAATACATTTAATTATAAAAAATACTTAATAAGTAATAAGGTTTATAATGTTATTGAAATAACAAAAATTAAGAAAGTAAAGTCTAATAATAACATAGTATATAAAATAAAAAACAAATTATTATACAAAGCAAATAGAATAGAGAAATCTAAATCTTATATAAATAGTTTAATATTTGGAAATAATGGATATATAGATGAGGGCACTTTAGAGTCATATAGAAATAATGGTATAAGTCATTTATTTGCCATATCCGGTCTTCATATTGCTATGTTTTTATTTATTCTTAGTAAACTCTTAAATTTATTAAGAATAAGTTATAACAAAAAGAATATAATTTATATATTATTCTTAATTTATTTTTTATTTATTACAAATTTTGTAATATCAGCAGTAAGAGCAAGTATTTTTACAATACTATTAATTATAAATAAAAGCTTAGAACTAAATATAAAAACAAGAAATATATTATTTTTAACACTTTTTATAATATGCATTTATAATCCTTTAGCATTAAATAATATAGGTTTACAATATTCATTTATAGTTACATTAACTTTAATACTTGTAAATAATAATATAAAAGGTAAATATATAAAAAAAGTATTTTTTATCTCTTATATTTCTTTTTTTGCTTCTTTGCCTATAACAATATATAATTTCTATGAAGTAAATATTATGGCAATAATTTATAATGTTATATTTGTTCCATTAATGTCATTTATAATAATACCAATGTCATTATTAACGTTTTTATTTCCGCTACTAGATTCTATTTTATATTTTTTAATTAAGAGTATTGAAAGCTTATCACATCTTTTTGAAGCTTTAAATATAGGTAAAATTAATTGTTGTAAAATGCCTTGTCTAATTTACATGTCGTATTATGTCATATTTTTTATAATTGTTTGTAAAACTAAAAAAATAAAAAGATATTTGTTGTTTTTATCTATATTATTATTTATTATCAGTAATATATGGAAAATGACGTATCATAACCAGATAATAGTATTTGATGTTAAACAAGGAGATTCAGTTCTTGTCATGTTAAATAGTAAAGCAATTTTGATAGATACAGGTGGTAAACCTATGTATAATGACAGTAAATTAACATCACTATTTACAAAAAACGACACTATTCCATATCTTAAAAGTATAGGCGTTTGTAAACTTGACGCACTTCTTTTGACACACGGAGACTTTGATCATATGGGGGAAGCAAAGTATTTAGTGTCCAATTTTACAGTGAAAAGAGTAATTTTTAATGTCGGAGAGTTTAACACTTTAGAAAAAGATTTAATTAAAGTTTTAGAAGAAAAAAATGTCAAGTATTATCGAAATATTAATGAGTTAAAAGTTGATGATACTAAGATTTATTTTCTAAATACAAAAATCTATGATAATGAAAATGATAATAGTAATGTTATATACTTTGAGTTTAATAAGAATAAATTTTTATTTATGGGAGATGCTAGTGTTGAAAGAGAAAAAGATATATTAGATAAATACAATATAAAAAATGTAGATGTATTAAAAGTAGGACATCATGGCTCAAATACAAGTAGTAGTAAAGAATTTATAGATGAAATTAATCCTAAGTATTCAGTTATATCTGT
>CAJONL010000099.1 GCA_905235875.1 uncultured Bacilli bacterium | reverse complement strand
TTTACATAATTATCTTTTGAATTTGGAGGTGCTAAACCTTGTTTTAATTTAATAGAAGGTATCTCTATAGCACCAATATATTTTTTTTTAATTTTCTTTATTAATTTTTTTTCTTCAATATTTGCAACTCCATCTATATTATTAGAATATCCTTTAATATAATTAGTTACCAACATTTCATTAGATTTAAGTTTACAATTCTCAATAAACCTTGGAATTGCTACTTTTAGATTAATGCACAATATTAGAAAACCTAAACTAAATAATTTAAATCCTTTTCTTACTTTTAACCGTTTCATAAACTATAAATGATACTCCAATTAATGATGTTATTATAAGTATAAGTATTTTTTGTTTATTATCTTTTAAATATGTATCAGGAACTAAAAGATTTTTTGTATTAGTTATTTCTATCTCTTTAGTTTGATTTTGTTTATCTATTTCAAAACAAATAGGATCTTTTATTCCTTTATAACCATTTGGTGCTTTAGTTTCATTAATACAATACTTTCCTGCTATTAAATCTTTTATTTCTAACTTTCCTCTTTCATCTGTTATACCAGTAAATATTTTTTTATTATTTTCAGTAAAAACTACTTCAAATTTGGCACCTTTTAGTGGAGTTTTTTCAAGTTCATCTATTTTATTTATTACAAGCATTCCAGTTTTACGATGGTTTTCCATATTACATTTTATTACTTCTCCATTTTGTTTTACTTCAAATGGCATTTTTTCCTTATTAAGTAAATAATACTTAGGAGCGTCTTTTTCAAGAATATAATATTTTCCTACTTTTAGTTTTTCTATTAATATTTTTCCTTCCTTATCTGTTCTTCCATTAAATATTAATTTATTATCATCAGTATATATTTCTATCAATGTATTAGGAATACTTTTTTTTGTAGAAAAGTCTGTTTTAGTGAAGACTAACTTAGAGTATTTTTCATTTTTTAAATTGTACTTATATTCTTTTTGTTCATTAATATTAACTTCAAAATCAGAAACAGTACTATAACCTTCTTCTCCTTTTGTTTGTTTTATTTTATACTTTCCATAAGGTAATTTTATTTTTGATATGCCACTTTCATCTGTTACTATAGTATCTACTAGTTTATTATCTGAGTTGTATATTTCAAAAGATGCTCCTTTTTCTTTTACAAATCCCTCACTTTTACTTCCTTTTTCCTTTTCTATAATCAAAGTACCATTTATTAATTCATCCTTTACTATCACCTTCTCATTTTTATTATTAATAGTTATTTTAACGATTTTTGTATTTACATTATAACCAATAGGTGCTTTTACTTCTCTCAAAGTATAAGTTCCATTAGGCAAATCAATAGAAGCAACACCTTTTTCATTAGTTTTTAAAGTTCCTACTTTTTTATTGCTTTGATCTAATACTTCATATGTTGCATCTTTAAATGATAAGTTATTTTGTGGCTTTAAACCAGTTTCGCTATCCTCCTTTTGAATAGTTAGATTACTTGTAATTACTTGTGCTTTCATCTCAAAAGTTATATCTTCGAAAGAACCTTTTTTTATTAAATCTTGATATGTTTTACTAGTAAATAGCTCAACATTATTATTAACATTGCATTTTTTCTTAAAAGTAATACTTTCAATTCCATTTTTTATTCCTGTAATTTTTAAATTATTTCCACTTTTATTAAGCCTGACATTACTATTTTTACTTGTTATGTCATAGAGTTCTAAAACTCCATTAGTATCTTTTAAAGTAATTGATTGTCCATTACTTATTGTTTTAGTAACACCTGCAAAGCTAGGTTTTTTACTATGATTATCAACCAAATTATTCATCTCTTTTACTTCTTTTTTGAAAAGTGAACTGGAAGCATTTCCATATCTTGATGTTTTAAAATTCCAAGATAAATCAGTTCGCATTGTCCGCCAAATCATTACTTGCGTTATCCCATACCACTTTTTATTATTATGATTTATACTTCCTTGTTTATAACCATAGCCATAATAAGCCAAAAGGTTTACTCTCTTATATTTACTATTTGTTAACTTGGAATTTTTTATCATATTTGATTTGCCAGTAATAATAGAGTGTGACTTTGCTTTAGATCCTTCGAGCGTTGTATTTGGTTCTATGCAGTAATAAATATTTTTATCTTTAGTTGATCTTACATACCAGCCATTATAATCCAATCTTCCTCCTTTTTCTTTTGCAAAAACACCTACTTTTGAAGTCTGCCATCCTTCTTCATAAAACCTTCCTGCATAGCTTTTTGCATATACGTTTACAGAGCTAAAAATTGGTATTAGTAGTAGTAACATTAAAAAAATTTTTAATCGCGTCATTCTTTCCTCCTTTTTGACCCCTCAATATACATTAAGTTGAAAGAAGGAATTATTCCTAACTTTTTTCAAAAAAAAAGAAAAAAGTTATTTTTTTCTATTATATTCACGTATTCTTCTTTTTGCATGCGTAGTTTTAGAATTATCTAACCATTTTTTATCTGGTCCCAAACTTTTTTTACTAGTAATTATCTTTACTCTATCTTTATTATTTAAAATAGTGTAAATTGATACTTTATCATCATTTACTATTGCTCCAATCATAGAATTACCTATATCTGTGTGAATTCGATAAGCAAAGTCAATTAGGGTTGAACCTTTGGGAAGTTCAATAATATCTCCTTTTGTTGTATAAACATATATTTTGTCAGTAAACAGTTCACTTTTAATTTGAGTTATAAATTCTTTATTATCACCGAACGTTTTATTTATTTCATTAAGTGATTTAAAGAATTGATATTTTTCTTTTAAATCTTTTTGCATCTTTTCCCTAGGATTATCCATTTTTTGATTCCAATAAGAAGTTAGCCCATAAGTTGCTACTTCTTCCATTTCAAATGTTCTTATTTGAGTTTGTACAAGTCTTTCATCTTCACCAAAAACTGTTGTATGAAGTGATCTATACATATTTGTTTTAGGGTTATATATGTAGTCTTTAAATTTGTAATTAATTGGTTTATACTTGCTGTGAACTAATCCTAAAGCAAGATAACAATTAGATATTTCATCAACCATTATTTTTAGTGCAAGAAGGTCATGGATATCTTCTATTTTCTTACCAGCAGTTATTTTTTTATACAACCCATAAATATTTTTTGTCCTAGTTTTTATGGTATTTGGAATATTGTTACTATTTAAAACATCTTTAATGGTAAAAAGCATTTCATTTAAAATGTCTTTATTGTTATCTTCTATTATCTTGTGTATTTGTTCAGTTCTTTTGTACTCATCCTTTCTTAAATATTTAAGTGATAAATCTTCAAGTTCATTTTTTATTTTATAAGCTCCGATATAGTAAGCAAAAGGTACAAATATTTCTAAAGTTTCTAAAGCATTTTCTTGTTGCTTAAACTCACTTTTATATTCTAAAGTTCTCATATTATGAAGACGATCAGCAAGTTTAATTATAATTATTCTAACGTCTTCTGTAATACCAGTTACTATTTTCCTAGTATTTGCTAAGCTCAAATCTTGTTTACTAGAAAAGTTTAATTTACTAATTTTTGTAACCCCATCAACAAGAGTACTTACATCACGATTAAATAAGTTTTCAATTTCTTCCTTAGTAATATTTGTATCTTCAATTACATCATGTAAAAGTCCAGCGCATATAGTATCTTTATCTGCTTTCATTTCAGATAAAATAATTGCAACATTCAAAGGATGAATGATATATGGTTCTCCACTTTGTCTAAACTGTTTTTGATGAAGTGTTTCTGCTAGGTCATATGCCCTTAATATTTCGTTAACATCATACATCATATACTTACTTAAATTTCTTATAAGTTCAAGTTTTAAATCTTCTACACTCATTATAATACTCCCTTTCTATAACAAAAAAACGCCTGAATAAAAAAGCGTTACACATTAAAAACAAATATATTAGATAATATATCAAAATAGAAGCAGCATATAAGTTTTACTATATTTATAATTTTTAACATAAATACCACCTCTTTTTTAATAATTACATGTAATATACATACTTTTTCCAAATTTGTCAATAATAATACTTAAAAAGTTTATAATATAGTTAAAAATGAGTTTTGTGGATATTATCTATATTATTTATTAGTTTCTTTTGAAAATAAAGAACCCTTAATCAAATAAATTTACATATAATAACTAATTAAAATAAATTAACAATTATTGTAAATAATAGCAATTAATATAATAATAAAAAATATTAACAAAAAATGTTGAAAAATTAAAGTAATATAATAATATTCTAAAAATAAATCATAAACTATTATTTAATTAAAAATAATTCAAATTATAAAAAAATGTCAAAAGTAATTGAAAAAGTAACAATTAAAAATGAAGATAGTGAATAAAAAAACGAATATAATTGGTAACTTTTATTAAAGAGATATTTTTTTACACAAAAAAATACGAGCAACGTCCTATTTTCGCGATTACTATCGTCGGCGCTGAAGAGCTTAACTTCTGGGTTCGGGATGGAGCCAG
>CAJONL010000098.1 GCA_905235875.1 uncultured Bacilli bacterium | reverse complement strand
ATCTTCTAGTTTTTGCATAATCATATCTGTTTTTTCCTTTAAAACTGGTTTTACTTTTTCATTAGTTAAATCATCTACTTCTTTTTCTATTTTTTTTAGTTCGCTCTTTAAAGTATTTTTCATTCCTTTATTTCTTATATCTTTTGCTTTATCCTTTATATCAGAGCGTAACTCCTTTCCCTTTTTTGGTGCAATAAGCATACCCGCCATCATACCACCTGCCATTGATGCCATATTTATAATCATTCCTTTTTTCTTCATATATTTCCTCCCATAATTAATATAAGCATTTTTTTTTAAAATATACAAAAAAAGAAATAAATAAATTATTTCTTAACAATCATCATTACACATTATTAAATCTAAAGCAATATTTTCACAAATCTCACTTAACTTCTTCTTCTCATCATTAGATAAAGAATTATTGTCATCAACATCAGGCACAGAACCTTCATGATACGATTTTATTTTACCTTTATTAATAACAATAACTGTTGGATTGTTTATTTTCTTCTTTCCTTTTTTATTACCTGAATCAAATGTTTTATTAATATGATTATCTATTATTTTAACTAATTCTTCATATGTTTTTTCTGCATTTTTATCTTTTTTTTCATATAATTTTTCTAAGTTATTTATATTATAATAATATATTTTTTCAATACCATTATCCATTGTTTGTTTTATTAACTCTGGTATTAAAATTCTTGAATCATTAGAATCAGGACTTCCAAAAAATATTATTTTGCTATCTTTCGAAATTTCATCTAAAATATTATCATCGCTTAAATATTCTATATTATTATTTTTATCAATACTTACATTTATATACTTAACTATTTCTTTTTCATTTTTATAATTTTTATTATTGTATGATTCAAATTCCTTTTTAAATTCTATTTTATCATGATTTATCACGTGATCATATGTAAAGAAACCTATTATTAATAAAACTAAAATAATAGCTAAAAAAATAATTACTTTTTTCATTTATACCACCATATTCAGTATAGCACAAAAATTATCTATTAACTACAAATATTAAAAATAATATGTAGCTAATTAACATGATTAATCCATATTTTTTGTCAAGTTTTCTATTTTTTAGAATTACACCAAAACATAATATAGTAAGTATTAAGGATATAAATATATCTAGTATTGCAATATTATTTAAGTATATATTATTAACTACACTAGATAATCCAATCACAATAAGTATATTAAATATATTAGAACCAATTACATTTCCTATTGCAATATCATTTTTACCTTTCTTAACAGCTATTAACGAAGTAATTAATTCTGGAAGAGAAGTTCCTACCGATATAATAGTAAGTCCTACTATGGTTTCAGAAATATTAAAATTTAATGCTATTATTTTAGAAAATCTAATTACTATTTCTCCTCCTATTATTACTGATGAAAGTCCAAGTAAAAGACATAGTATATCTTCTAGTGTTAATTTATAATCCTCTTTTATTACATATCTATTACTACGATTGTTTAACAAAAGAGTATATGTATATAAGAAAAAGCCTAATATAAATAGCAATCCTTCACTCCTGGAAATAAAATTAATATTGGAATTGGTAAACACTTTATCATATGCAAATACTAATAGTATAAATGTAGAAACAAGTAGCACTATAAAATCTCTAGTTATAATTTCTTTTTTTGTAATTAAAGGTTTTAAAAGTGAGCAACTTCCTAAAACTACTAATAAATTAAAAATATTAGACCCAATTGCATTTGAAATAGCTATTTCATTTGATCCTTTTAAAGAAGCAATTAAACTTACTACAATCTCTGGCATACTTGTTCCTATCGATACAATTGTAATTCCTATAAATAATGGTGGCACTTTTAAATATTTTGCTAAACTTGAACTTCCATCTACAAAAAAATCTGCTCCTTTAACTAGTAATATAAATCCAACACTTAAGAAAATATAACTCATTATTCCTCCTATGTTTCTATTTAAATATAGTTGCAGGAATTTACTTTTATTCAAATAATTCTATCACATATTACGACTATTTGCTTTTTAGAATTATTTTGGTTACAAGTTATTAATACTAATAATGTTTTATTCTCTTTGTTTTGCATATTAAAATATCCTGTTTTTTTTATTTGATATTTTTTTATTACTTTATATTTGTACTTTATATTGTCATAATAAATATAAACTAAATCATTAATAGTAATATTTTTTAAATTGTTAAAAAAAGCTACTTTACTTGTTCCTGAATGTGATGCTAAAATCATTACTTTTCCATCTTCTTTTGGAGTATGATATGGTTTTATAATTTCTATAT
>CAJONL010000097.1 GCA_905235875.1 uncultured Bacilli bacterium | reverse complement strand
TAAGTCATTTGGTCTTAAGACTCCAAATAAAGCTGTTGAAATAGCGTGGGTTCCAGAAACTAATTGGCTTCTTACAAGAGATGATTCACCTCCTAAAATCATACTAAATATGTCTTCTATTTTATCTCTTCCTACATCATTAAACCCATATCCATTAGTACCCATAAAGTCATTTGTAGAAACTTTATAGTAATTAAATGCTCTTAGTACTTTTGTACTATTTGAAAAGCATAGCTGGTCACATTTTAAAAATTCATCTTTTAATTTATTTTCTTCTTCAAGTACTATATTATAAACTTTTTCATTTATATCCAAATCTTTAATCATTATAACCTCCATTGACTAAAATATAAGTACCATTAATATAACTTGCTTTATCACTAGCTAGAAATAAAACTACACTTGCTATTTCACTAGCATTTGCAAATCTATTAAGTAAACTCTTATTTTTATACTTTTCTTTTTGTTCTTTCGTTAAGCTTTTATTCATTTCTGTATCAATCCAACCAGGAAGTACACAGTTTACACGAGTATTTGGTGAATAATACTTTGCAAAATTTTTAGTAAGTGATAAAACTCCTGCTTTAGAAGCATCATAATCTATACTTTCTGGATAACCCCTTAAAGCATTATCACTTGATATATTTATTATAGAAGAATTCATATTTAATAAATCATTAGCATATTTTGTAACTAAGAAAGTACCTAATAAATTTACATCTAAAACACTTTTAAACTCTGAAGAGCTTTTATTATCTATAAAATTATCAAGGGCTATTCCTGCATTATTAACTATAATATCTATACCAGAATAAACATTCTTAATTTCGTCAAACATTTTCTTTACTTCTTCTTCATCCGAAATATCAGCTTTTACTATATAAGCTTCTTTATATTTTTTATCTATTTCTTCTTTTACTTTTTTTGCTTCTTCATAAGACTTATTATAATTAATAATAACCCTAGCACCATTTTTAGCAAAATTATAAGCAATTTCTTTTCCTAAAGATTTTGCTCCTCCTGTAATTAAAACTATTTTTTCCTCAAATTCCATAATATCGACCTCTAGGGCTAGATTATACTATATATATAAATAATAAGCAAGTGTATATAATTATGTAAAGTAACAATTTATTTTTGTTTTATAATTGTATTTTTTAACAATTATTGTTAATATAAATTAATTAAAAAAAAAGGAGAAAGATTATGAATTCAGCAAACTCTGATATATTAAATGATATTGTAAATAAAATAGCTTCGATAACAGGATTTAGTGCAATACCGATACTTCTTACGATATATACAATTGCAAATATAATACTAATTAAACTTTTTTATGAATTACTTACTTATATAAATAGCAAGATTATTAAAGATGAAAGAAAATTATACATATTTAATAAAAAGTTACAAGTTATAAAATACATTTTTTATGTACTTGCAGTAATAGTTATATGGAAAACACAAATTAAAAGTGTAATTACTTTTATCAGTTTCATAGCAGCTGCTATTACTTTAGCATTAAAAGATATTATTACAAATTTCTTTGCGGGTATATATATTTCACTTTATAAACCATTTAAAGTAGAGGATAGGATAGAAATAACTCATAACTCTAGAAATATAATTGGTGATGTTGTTAATATTAATTCATTAAACTTTGAACTTCTAGAAATAAGTGATAATGAAAACAGTGAACAAAGTACTGGTATAATAGTTGCTGTTCCAAATGAAATAATTTTTACAAATGCTTTAAAAAATTACACTAAGGCTTTTAAATATATTTGGAATGAAATCGAAGTACCAATTGAAATAAACAAAGATTTAGAAAAAAATAAACAAGTGCTTTATGATATAGTGAATAGTAACGATATAGTTAAGAGTATTCCTACTAAAATGAAAAAAGAGCTTAATAAAGCTGCTTTAAACTATAGAATTTATTATAATAATTTAAAACCTATTATTTATACAAAACTAGATAAGGACTCATTAATTCTTACAATAAGATATTTAGTTCATCCTAGAAAAGCAAGAAATACCAGAAGTGAAATATGGAATGCAATATATGAAAAAAATAAAAATAAAGAACTTGATTTATTTATAAAAAAATAAGACTAGAAATAGTCTTTTTATAATACATATTTAAATATTAAAGTAAATATAAAATCAATAGTAATTGTTACTGTAACTAGTATAATTATTATTTTTTTATATTTTTCTCTTATAGGTAATATCTTTTTTACAATTAATGGATCTGCAAAATAAAATAATAATAAAGCACCTACTCCAAAAGATAATACAGATCTTAAACAGACATATCCGTTAATATTGAGTAAAAGTCCTGTATAATCCCAAAGTCTTTCATGAAATACTTTATCTAAGAATAATCCTGCTATATACTCAGTAATACCTGTTACAATTATTGCCATAAAATATAATGCTACGGGATGCTTGGTAAACTTTTTTAATGTTAATATCATTGCAAGAGCACCAAAACCATAAACAGGTAGATAAGGTCCATATAAAAATCCTCTATTTACAAGCTCATGGTCGTCAACAATACAATAGATTACTTCATAAATATAACCTACTACTGATGCCAGAAAAAAGATAATAACATAATAAAAAATATTATCTATTAATTTATTGCTTTTCATTTTTTACTCTCCCTAAATTATTTTACCATATTTTAAAAAAAAATAAAAGAGAGCTTCAGCTCTCAATCTATATAAACGCAGACACATATGCGACTAGCGTCTAATATATTATAGTTTTATATTTAAAATTTGTTACATATATATTATTAAAAATATATAGATTTTAATACAAGCTAATACTAGTGTATGATTAAATATAAAAAATATACTTTTTTATATTAACCTCTAGAATATTTTTTTTTAATTATGCTATAATTTAGTACAGGATGTGATAATAAATGAAAACTGAAAAAAATATTTTAATTGCTTTTATACTAAATTTGTTTTTTTCAATATTCGAATTTTTTGGAGGATTTTTTACTAATTCTGTAGCTATTATTTCTGATAGCATTCATGATTTGGGAGATGCCATATCAATTGGAATATCTTATTTTATGGAAAAGAAAAGTAAAAAAGGAGCAGACAATAAATATACTTATGGATATATTAGATACTCAGTTTTAGGTGGCGTTATTACTACAACTATTCTACTCGTAGGTTCTATTTTAGTAATTGTTGGTGCTGTAAATAGATTATTTAATCCTGCTGTAATAAATTATAATGGTATGATTATATTTGCAATTATTGGAGTTATATTAAATTCTATTGCATTTTATACTACTAAAGAAGGAGATTCAATTAATCAAAAGGCAGTACATCTTCATATGACAGAAGATGTACTTGGATGGCTAATAGTTCTAATTGGAGCTATTATTATGAACTTTACTGATATTAAAATAATAGATCCTATTATGTCAATTGGAGTAGCATTATTTATATTTATTAATTCATTTAAGAATTTAAAAAAAGTACTAGATTTGTTTTTAGGAAAAACTCCAAATGATATTGATATAGATAAGTTAAAAAAAGAGTTAATTGATATTAATGAAATAGATGATATTCATCATATTCACGTATGGAGTATAGATGGATATAACAATTACGCCACTATGCATATTGTTACTAAATCTAAAAATATAAAAAATCTAAAAAAGAAAATAAGAGAAGAACTAGAAAAACATAATATATGTCATGCTATACTCGAAACTGAAGAAGAAGCATGTGACGATAAATATTGCCATGTAGAACTTAATAGTCACCCACATCACCATCATCATCATTAATAATTATTATAAAGGAAGTGATTATCTTGCTTATAACTATAGAAAGCATAATCTTATGCATTCTTTTTACAATTATGGTTTATATAATGTCTAAAAATCCAATTAACATATTATACAATTACCCACCTAAAATCCAAGAAAGAGTTAAAAGTATAGATAATTATAAAAATAAAATACCTACTAATAAAAATAAAAAAACAATAAAAATATTTGCCTCACTTTTTTTCTTAATAATAATATGTTTAATATTAAGATATATAAATGGCTATACAACTTTTTTTAATAGTTTTAGATACGGTTTTTTACTTTGGACAATAGTAAATTTGTACGATTTAATAATACTAGATATTATTTGGTTTTGTCATGATAAACGCTTTATAATAAAAGGAACTGAAGATATGATAAAAGAATATCACAATTATTTATTTCATATAAAAGGTTTTCTTATCGGTGAAATAATTGCTGGATTTATATGTTTTTTATCTGGATTAATAATTAATTTTATCTTATAATTAAATAGAAGAGATGATAAATATGAATAAAGATGGAAATAAATATATACCTTATGAAAAAAGAGATAGTAAAGAATCTGTAGTTTATTTTACAAAAGATTTAAGTCCTGAAGGACTAAAGAAAATATATGAAAAAGTAAATAAAAATATTGAAGGAAAAATTGCTATTAAGCTTCACACTGGAGAAAAAAATGGTCCTAATATTATACCTTCTAGTTGGGTAAAAGAGTTTATAAAAGATAAGTGCCCTACTGCTACTATTGTTGAAACAAATACATATTATGATGGTGATAGAGATACAACTGAAAAGCATAGAGAATCACTCGAAGTAAATGGTTTTAATTTTTGCCCTATAGATATAATGGATGAAGATGGTACAATTAATTTACCAGTAGAAAATGGAAAATGGTTTGATCATATGAGCATGGGAAAAAATATAACTAATTATGATTCTATGATTGCCCTAACCCATTTTAAAGGTCATGCTATGGGTGGCTTTGGTGGCGGAAATAAAAATATTGGAATAGGATGTGCAGATGGAGAAATTGGTAAAGCTATGATTCATACCTATCCAGGAAAAGATCAATGGTCCATATCAAAAGAAGAATTCATGGAAAGAATGACTGAAAGTACTAAAGCAACTATAGATTATTTTAAAGATAAAATTACCTTTATTAACGTAATGAGAAATATGAGTACATCTTGTGACTGTGAAGGAATTTATGCTGAGCCTGTTGTAACACCAAATGTTGGTATTCTAGCATCAACAGACTTATGTGCTTTAGATACTGCCTGTGTCGATTTAGTCTATGCAATGAAAAAAGAAGAAAATCATGCTTTAGTAGAAAGAATTGAGTCAAGACACGGATTAAGACAATTATCATATATGCATGAACTTAATATGGGTAATACTAAATATAAACTAATTAATATTGATAATAACGATAAAGAAATAACAAGAGAAGATGCAGTAAAAGATTTAAAACCATTTCAAAAATAAAATAGTTAAAAGTAAGTCTTTATTCGACTTATCTTTTTTTGTATAATTAAAATGCTACGATAAGTAGCATAAAAAATATAAAATGTAAATAAGTATTACTTGTAAAAAATACTAAAATATATAAAATTGTTACTAAGGAGTGAGAAATATGTTATTTAATGAAAAATTAAAAATGTTAAGAAAAGAAAATAATTTAACTCAAGAATTACTCGCAGAAAAGCTTAATGTATCAAGACAAGCAATAACAAAATGGGAAAGTGGAGATGGAATACCTGATATAGAAAACTTAAAACAAATTAGTATTTTATTTAATACTACTATTGATGAATTAGTAAAAGAAAATAAAGACATATCTTTAGATATGAACAAATTATTGTTAACAAAAGAATTAGAAATAGATCATACAAAACATTTTGATATTAAAATTAACAATGTTAATGAAATAAATATAAAAAATAATAAATATGAAACAGTAAAAATAGATTTATTATCAAAAACTAACGATGATGTAAATGATAAAATTAATATTAAACTTGATGATATATATAACAGATTAGATATTAATATTAAAAATAAAATAAAAAGCGAAAACATTATTCTTAATATTTATTTACCAGAAAAATATATTGATGAAATAGAATTGAACTCTAAATCTAAAACATTAAACATTAATGATATTGACTTTAAAAAACTAGAATATGATGGAAGTTTAAAATATTTAAATGTTAATAATTCTAAAGGAAGAACTGTTTTAAACACAACTAAATGTGATATTGAAGCAATATATGATAAATTTGATGGAGCTTTAGAAATTAACACAATAAATTCAGTTGCAAGAGTAAAATTACCAGAAAATTCAGAATATAAGACCATATTAAAAGGCATTAAAAATGAATTTATTAATGCCAATAATAATGAAAATTCAAAAAATATTATAGAATTAAATGGAGCTAATAGTAAACTTATTATTTTATAGCTTCTTTTAATTTTTCATAAATTTTAACCATTGCATAAGTATCAAGCTTACAATATTTTAATAGATTCTCTCTAATAGCCTTTTTTTCTTCTTCACTTTTATTTTCTAGTGATGCAAAACTATCCATAGCTTCACTTCCATTATGAATTAAATCTAAGTTTTTATAATTTAAACTCTCATCATTTGGAAAAAGAGCTGGCAAGACATATTTAATTGAATAAGAACCATCCATATCTTTACTATAATAACTTCTTTCTCTAAAAGGAATCATAAGATCATAAATATTACTATATATTTTCATAAGACTAGATTTTAAATCTGGATAAAGCTCTGCAAGTTTCTTTATTACATTTTTTTCAAAACTCATATTATATGCCAGAACTGTCACATTTGTAGGAATATCTTTTACTAAAGCTTCTGCAAGATCCTTCCTTGGATCTATTCCCTCTTTAGCTAAAAACTCTTTATGGTAAAGTGTGCCATTTTTTATATAATGAAGTGAATACTGAAATGGTACTTGCATATAAGGACTAACATTATCATATTTTGGAATTGCCATTTGAAATGTTTCAAAATCTAAAAAATAAATAGGCTCTCTTAGTTCGCTTAAAAACTCTTTTATTTTTTTCTTATCTATAAAATTATCTTTATTATATAAATCATACTCTATTTGCATTCTTGTCTTATCATTTATTTGATATTTTAATAAATCTTCATAACTATATACATTCATCTTATAAAATTTAAACTTATCTTTAAGATTAAGCTTAGTAGTAAATACATTATTTTCTGGTAGTTTTCTAGTACAATATTTAAAAAATGGACAAGGATATGGATCAAAACACTTTAAATCTATATCATCATCTGGTTCATTTTTATTTTCCATATATTTATTTATTTCAGCAATATTATTTTTAATTTCTTCTAACTTATTCTTACATATATCAGTTATATCATTTTTTATAAATAACTTAGATAAATCTAGGTCACCACATCTTACATAATTACTATTTAAAGTTACAACAAAGCATTTTTTTACATTTAGTCCAAGTGATGTTAAAACATAATACTGATATGAGGCATCATTAATAAAAACATCTTTTACTTTTGTAGAACTTTTCACTTCATATATCTCAAAAGAATCTTTTTCTTTTTTTAAAATATCAACACTACAAAAATTATTATTATAATTAAATGATGCCTCAGTTATTACTGCGTTTTCATTTTGCAATGCTTTTTTAGTATCATTTATCATAGTATTTAGGTTTTCATTAAATTCTATATTTATATCATTACCAAACATCTTCCTTGCTATTTCATGAACATAATTTCCATTTTCCAAGACACTTTCATTATCTATTTCTTCTTTTACTTCAGGTTTAAATTTACTAAGCCATAAAATTTTTTTACATTGAACACCTTCACAATATTTTGATTTTGATAAATTCATACTCCTACCATCCTTTTATTAAATTATATCATTTATTTAGAAAAGAAAAAATATAAACTCATTAGAATTTATATTTATATTAAACATTACCTCTTTTTCTCCATTTAGGATAATTTTCAAAAATATCATTTACTAATTTTAATATATAATCTTCTTTTTCATTATCAACTTCTATAAAATATTTAATATGTATTTTAAAGAACTCATTAGCACTATCTATAGAAACTTGAGCTATGTTTATATAATTAGTAACTATACTTTTTTTAAACTTTTCAAAATCTATTTCTATTGTTTTATAATTATTACTAAAATAGTTTTTTAGTTCATTGTATGATTTTAGTTTATAAAGATAATCATAACTAGATATTTTTTTATACTCTTCTTTACTATAAACTTTATAATCTTCTATTTGATCTTTATAGAATTCTTCTGCGGCATCTTCATTAGAAAATTCTAGATTACATACTAAAACATCTTCTTCACTTGGATGAAAAATAAGTTTATCATATGATAATGATAGATTAACAATATTTATAAGTTTTTCCTCTTCTATTTTAAACATTTGTTTTTCAAATAATTCAAGCAATTTTGTAAGAGTAATAATCCCATATGTGTTTATAATGCTTTCAGTATAATCATAAATATCATTATAATATTTATTTTTTTCTAGCACTTCTTTATCTTTAAGAATTTTGTTAAAAGTTTCAATAAACTCTATAGGCATAAAAAATTTTATTAAGTCTTTTTTATTATTGTAATAGACTTTAGTAAAACATAATATTTTTAGATCATTAATAAAATTTAAGCTTAAAGGGCATTCATCAAATAATAAATCCTTATTATTGTTTTCTAATATGAACTTTAACTGATTTACTTCTTCAGTTCTAGTTTTTTCTATAAAACATTTTAAGATATCTTCTAGATTATTAGTAATATAATTAATTAAATTCTTTTTAGAATTGATATTAATCATTTCCATATCAGATATGTTACCAGTTTCTTCATCTACAAATACTTTTGGTGTTAAAAACCTAATTAATTCATCTAAATCAAAACTTTTTAAATATCTTTTAAGTGTTTGTTCTTTAACTTTTTTATTGTTTTTAGTTAAAATATCTTTTTTTAGAAGTTCATCAGATTTATCCACATTACTACATCTCCCTTATTATATTTATTATACCATTAAAACTTGTTATATCAATAATTATCTTTTTATATAATTAACTATGTATACATAAAATTCTTTATGTTTTTCTTTATTTATGAAACAAAATGTGATAACATATTAAAAGTGCTTTTTAATACTGACAGGAGGTTATGATATGAAAAATAAAGATAATTTTGTTAGAAAATGTGCAGTTGGTCCTAAAAACCTTGATGGTCAAATAGAGTATTATAATGAAGTAAATGATAAAATTAATGATTGCTTGGAAAAGAAAAAAAAATATGAAGAGGTAATAAATAAAGAAGAAAAAACAACTGACAAAAATCTAAGTTTTAAAGAACAACTTGAACTATATCTAGTACTTATTGATTTAATAAAAAAAGGAAAAGATAATTATTACAATATGGACTTAATTGAATTAAAAAAAAGACTAGAAAGTATATTTGACAAAATAAATGATTACAAGAAATTAAATGCAAGTTTAAATTTTCTATATGAAAATAAAAATAAAATACTATTTGAAAATATTTCATTTAACAATAATTCTCTAAACAAACAAAAAAATCCATGTTCAGGAAATCATTTACTTATAAGATTAAATGATGAGTTAAAATGCCTACACTGTAGTTTTAGTACAAAAGATTATAAACTTACTAAGGAAGAACTTGATTTTTTAACAAAAAGTGCATTAAAGAAAAGAATACTTGTGCAAGATAGAACAAAAGAAAATCTCATATTTTATGAATGTAAAAATATAAGTGAAGAACAAGATAGTGAAATAGTTACAATAAGGAAAAGATAATAACAATAATACTTTATAATTAATTGATAAGAACTGTCTTATCTTTTTTTATTGTTTTATTTTTATTAAAAACAAAAAACGAACTAAAAAGTTCGAGTCATTTACATATCTGGAGCGGACGAGGAGAATCGAACTCCCATCCTAGCCTTGGCAAGGCCATATTCTAACCATTAAACCACATCCGCAAAAAAGATACATACTTAATGTATCATTTTTTTTATTAAAAATCAATATTATTTTTTGTTTTCTATTTGTTTAATATCTACTCTACTAATAGAATCAAATCTCTTAGTAATTTTTTCAGTTGTTGTATGAATATCACTTACATCACGACTAACAGTATCAATACTACGTGACAACTTATCCCATCTTTCTTTATATCTATTAAATTCAACACCAAGTTTATTTAATTCTTCATGAATAATACTAGTATATTTATCTCTTTCAATATTTTTAAGAAGCATTTCAATCACAGTTAAAGTTGAAATTAATGTAGTAGGACTTGTAAGCCAAACTCTTTTCTTATAAGCATATTCAATTATATCTTGATGATAAGCATTAATTTCCGCAAAAATAGCTTCTGCTGGAAGAAACATAATAGCTTGATCAGATGTTACTCCAGGTATAATATACTTAGAACTTATAGCATCAATATGTTTTTTTACATCTGCTTTAAATAGTTTTTCATATTTATCTCTTTCAGTTTGTGACAAATTCTTATCAACCATATTTCTATAATTTTCTAAAGGAAACTTAGAATCTATAGCAATAGTACCTAATGGTTCTGGTGCAAAAAGTACACAATCTGCAATATCTCCTGTTTCAAACTTATGTTGAAGATCATAAACTCCATTATTATTTTCTCCAAAAACACTTACTAAAATATGTTTTAAATTAACTTCTCCAAAAATACCACGAGTCTTTTTATCTGTAAGTATTCCTTGAAGTGATACTATATCAGATGATAAACTATCTATTTTCTTTTGAGCTTCATCAATTTTACTAAGTCTTTCTAAAACATTTGTAAAAGTTTTATTTGTTTTTTCAAAATTAACATCTAATCTTTCATTAACTTTATTATCTATTTGATTAAGTCTATTCTCTATTCTTTCATTCATCTTAGTAAAATCTTCATTAAAGTTTCTATTAATATCAGTTTTAAAATCTCCTAATTCTTTAGTTAGATTAACATGCATTTCATTAACTTTGTCTGTTATTCTTCCTTCATTTATGTTCTTAAATAAAGAAATAACAGATAATACTACTAATAATACTAGTAAACCTATAATTATATATTCCATTTTATACCTCCCATTTAAATATCTTACTTAACACTTTACTTATTACATAAGTTCCTACAAGCATAACAACTATTATTATAATTGTTTTAATATCTTTTAAACTTTCCATTATACTTTTACCAATTAAAGCCCAGAATAGTATCATAGGAAGTTTTCCTATAGAAATACCTATAATAAATTTTTTAGT
>CAJONL010000096.1 GCA_905235875.1 uncultured Bacilli bacterium | reverse complement strand
CTAAAAGGATCTATAAAAGTAAGAGTACCTATACCACTTATATTATTTTTTATATAAAGTCCACTTTTATAAACAGTTTTATCATTTATAAGTTTTAGTTTTGTAGTTTTAATTTTATTATTTCTCTTATATGTTATTTTTAAGTTTTTGCTATTACTAATTTTTTTTGATAGATCAGATATTTTAGAAATATCAGTATCATCTACCTTTAGTAATAAGTCACCTTTTTTAAGTCCTGCATCAAGCCCTGGAGATCTTCCATCTACGTCATAAAATCCTACTATTAATACTCCTTTTGAGTTTACATTAATTCCAATGGAATCTCCACCTAATACTACTTTATTTGAATAAGCATTAGCACTAATTGGTATACTAACTAATGATATTAAAAGAAAAATTATTAATAGTTTGTTTATTTTTTTTAAAATAATAATCACTTCCTTAACAAACTACATTATTATTATTTGTAATGATACATTATATATTACAATCAAAAATTACCAAAAAAAAAGTTTAGAACTTAATCTAAACTTTTCATGTATTCTTCGTATTTATCAACTACTTCATTTGGATCTCCATCAGCCATTAGAACTCCTTCATTAATCCAAATTACTCTATTGCATAAATCCTTTAATGTACTTGATGAGTGTGAAACTATTACAACTGTACGATTTTCATCAGATATTAATTCTTTCATCTTATTATAACTTTTTTTTCTAAATCTTACGTCACCTACTGATAAAACTTCATCAATTAACATAATATCAGTTTCAAGTATTGCGGTAATTGCAAAAGCAAGCTTAGAGTACATTCCAGATGAATATGAACTTACTGGTTTATTAATAAAGTCCCCTATTTCAGAAAAATCTATTATATCCTTAAGTCTTTTATCAATTTCCTTTTCTGAGTAACCAAGTAATAGTCCTGAAAGATAAATGTTTTCATAACCTGATAGTTCTTTTTTAAAACCTACGCCAATAGATAAAAGTGATACAGTATTTTTATGTAGATTTATTGAACCTTTATCAGGGGAAAATATACCTGCTATTGCACGAAGAAGTGTTGATTTACCACTTCCATTTTTGCCACAGATACCTACTATTTGTCCTTTAGGAATTTCAAATGATACATTTTTTACTGCATGAAATCTTTTAGCTTTTTTTAAATTTTCAAGTCCATCACGAGCTAGTGAGAATCTACTCATTTCAGTATAATAGATATCTAAATTTTTAACAGATATTGCTATTTCATCTTTTTTACTCATTATTTCATCACCTTTACATAAGTATTTTCATATTTATATATAGTTTTAATACCAAAGTAACAAAGTATTAGTCCTACTACTGCCCATAGTCCTAAAAGCAAAAAGTTAGGTGCTTTTTGATATAATAAACAGTTTCTTGCTTCTACAATAAAGAAAGCAATTGGATTTAATTTAACTAAAAGTGTATTATATGGCGCAGGTACTCTTGTTTCAATAGCAAAGAAAATACCAGACATATAAAACATCATTCTAAGTGCTATATTAGTAAGATTAGTTAAGTCTTTTACAAACACACCAAAATGCATAAAGAAAAGTGATAAACCAAATGTAAAGAGTAATAAAATAATACATATTAGTATAAAGTATAAAACATCTAATGAAATTGGTACTTTATATATAATCATTGAGATAATTACTAGGGAAAATGATATCAAAAATTTAACACCATTTACTGAAACTTTAGTAATTAATAAAATGAATTTTGGTAAATAAACTTTAGTTACTGTATCCCGATTAGAACTTACTAATCTAACACTCTGAGTAAGCGTTTTTTGAAAAAAAGTCCATATAGTAAGACCTATAAATATAAATACAGCAAAATAATCTATTGATGATTTAAAAACAACTATAGCTATAAAACTATAAATAAGCATAAAACATATTGGTTCAATTATAAGCCAAAGCCAAGATAAATATGAACCAGTAATTTCACTTTTAAGTTGTGACTTAGTACTATATTTTATATATTTATAATATTTATTAAAATCATTTATAAATCTATTTAGCATATTTTAACCACCTTTTTCTTAAATTTAATTATATCATACTTTATTAATTTTCAATAATTTTTTTTATTATCTACTAAAAATTGATTTTATAATACTCCTGAATACAGTATCATAAGCATAAACAAACAATAAATAATAGATAATAACAATAACCACTTTGAAGAAAATAAAATTTCTATAGGATCTCCATCAATGTAATCATTACTTTCTATTAAATAACTATATAAGAATAATATCAAAACTACTATAGGTATAGAAAACTTTAAATACTTATAATTATTACCAATTTTATTTGATAAATCAATTGCCCACAAACTATAAAATATAATAACACTATTCATGCTTAAATACATACTCTTATCTAAAAAGTTAATATTATATTTTTTTAAAACAATACGAGTATTAGTACCATTTTCTAACTCTTTTTTTCTTTTACCAAAACCCATAAAAAGTGATGCAAACATAACAACTAAATATAACCAATTAGAAATAGATACTGCAGAAATAAAACTACCATATAATAATCTTAAAATATAATCAATTGATAATACAAATACATCAATAATAGGATATTTTTTTAACTTCTTACTATATATAATATTTAAAACTAGATATAAAAAAGGAATTATTAATAATAAATAATTATTCAGCTTAAGCCCTATAAAAACATTAATACCAAAAGATAGAAGAAAAAATAATATTAGTAAAGTATAAGCATTATTAATAGAAATATCCCCAGAAACTAAAGGCCTATTTTTTTTAAAAGGATTTTTTTTATCATTTTCAATATCACAAATATCATTAAAAATATATATACATGATGCAACAATTGAAAAACATAAAAATCCCATAAATAAGTTTATACAAATATTTTCTTTAAAAAGAACTCCACCAAATATTGCAGGTAAAAATAAAAGAAAATTCTTAAACCAATGTTTAACTCTGATTAGTTTTAAATAGTTCTTAACTTTATTCATAAAAAGCACCTACTCCTTCACATACGGAATTACTTTAAATATATTTTCCCTATTTTTATACTTTTCTCCTTTAACAAATTCATATTTTATATCATTATCATCTAAATTATATAAAAAGCCTATAAATAATTCACTTGTTTCTATAATTTTAATTACTTTGTCACTCTTTTTATATTTTTTCAATACTTTATTAGTGTCATTTATATACTTATAATTTTCTAAAGTATTATACTTAAAAAATAATAACAAATTAAAACATATTATAAAACTCAAAAATAATACTAAAATATTATTAATATATTTTCTTTTTATCGGATAAGCAATTAGTAAAAACAATGCCATTAATGGAACGAAATAAATAAACGGAGTATATCTTGCCCACCAGCTTTCTTTAATAATTAAAGTAAGGAGTATAATAGCTATAAATATACAAAAAACAATAACCCAAGTATTTTTATCTCTTTTAAAGAGTATAATCAAATAATAAAGAATTATAATGGAAGATAAAATTATTATAGGGAAAAACCATACTCCAAAACCAGAAATTCTCAAGTCAGGACTAGCAAGTTTAGAAAGCTCATCCAAAGATATAGAAAATGGTACTTTAAACTTAGGATTTCTTTCAGTTGCTTTTAAAATATTATCTGACTCTGATGCGAGAGAAACAAATAAATTCTTAACTCTAAATGTATTTTCAAAATAAGATGGAGTATTATGAGTCATTATATCAACACTATTATTACCCTTAATAGGATAAAAAGGATGATGATTGTTAATAGTATTTGTTACATATGGATTAAAGCCTACTATTAAAATGGAAAAAATAATTGTACTAAATATTAAAATTGTGGGTTTACTAATACTTTTCAAATTATTTCTATAAATATAAACAAAACCTAAATAGACAAAAAAACATATTAAACCAGCATATGCAAATCCAGTAAATTTTACGTTTGCACATAAAACAATTGAGCAAAATAAAAAAACAAAATTAGTTATTTTATTATCTTTCATATATAAAATAAAAGATAATAAAGTTAAAAGAATAAAACTGTACAAAGCTCCATCATTATAATAAGAAAATGCTTGAACTAATACTACAGGTGATATAGAAAAAATAATAGCTAAAAAAAATGACAATAGTTTATTACTAATAAAATTTTGAACAAAAAAATATGAAAAAACAATTAAAATATATATTAGAATCAAATTAAGTATTTTAGCTTTTTCTATATTATTATACAAATAATAAAAATTGGCTGCAATAATCCAAGTACCTTTAGCATAATGAGTTTGCCAAAGTCCTCTTTCTCTTTCTAATTTATCACCAATTACATTAGAACTTCTAGTATTCGTTTTTTTATAAAAATCAATATAATTTTGATGAACAGGATTCCATCCATTTTTTAATGCACCTACAGCATCTTTATGATAAGTGTTAGAATCCCAGGTTAAATCATAATATTTACTACATACAAATGAAGCTAAAAAAATTACTAGAACAGCTAAAAAGATACCTATTATTTTATTACCAAGTTTATCATTTTTATTTAAAAGAAAAATACAAATAATAGAAATGATTAATGGTATAAAAAAAGTAAAATAACTAATACAGAAACCTAAAATAAATACTACACTAGTTACTATTAAAATAAGAGCAAAAAATATACTTAAAAATAAAGCGCTATAATATATACAATTATATCGAATATTATTCTTCATAAACATTATTCACTTACTTCAAAATCTTTTAAATTACCATCATTATCTAAAGCTTTTACAATAGTATCATTGGCTTTTTCTAGAATTTTATTACACTCACTAGCAAGTTTCATTCCCTTATTAAATTTTTCTATTGCTTCATCTAAAGGAATATCTCCATTTTCTAAACCTTTAACAATATTTTCTAGTTCTTCAAGTGATTCTTCAAATGATTTATTTTTCTTTTCCATATTCTACCTCCATAACTTTTGATGTAATATTTCCTCCAGAAAGTTCAGTTGTAATTACATCACCAGTTTTAATTTTATTTATGTCTATTATTTTATTATTAACTTTTGTAATACTGTATCCTCTTTTTAAAGTATTTATTGGATTTAAAGTTTCTAGTTTATCTAGTAATGAAGCATATCTAAATCCTTTAGCTTCATATATATTATTAATATGTATTTCAAGTTTTTCAAGTAAATTGTCTAATTTTTGCGTTTTAGCTTCGTATAATCCTTTTGGATTTTTCATAATATAACTATTTATTAATGAATCTAGTTTATTTTTATTTAAGTCTATTTTATTAGTAATATTATTTACAAGCATTTTTTTTAAATTTTTTATATTTATTATTAAATCACTTGTATTAGGAACACAAAGTTCAGCAGCAGCAGTAGGAGTTGCTGCACGAAGATCACTTACAAAATCACTAATTGTAAAGTCTATTTCATGTCCACATGCACTTATTACAGGAGTTTTCATGTTATATAGTGCATCTGCTACAATTCTTTCATTAAAAGCCCATAGATCTTCTATAGAGCCTCCACCACGTCCAAAGATTATTACATCTAAATCCATATTGTCTGCAAGTTTTAAATTGCGTACTAAGTCATCCTTAGCAGCTTCTCCTTGTACTAGTGATGGTAAAAGAATAATTTCACATAATTTATATCTTCTTTTGATAGTTGTAATAATATCTCTTATTGCTGCTCCAGTAGATGCTGTTATTACTCCTACTTTTTTAGGGAACTTAGGAATAGGTTTTTTATGTGCTTCATCAAAATATCCTTTTTCCATAAGTTCTTTTTTTAATTTTTCAAATTCTAAGTATAAATTACCTATACCATCTTCATCCATTTTTTCAACATAAATCTGGTACGCTCCATTTGCTTCATAACAACTAATTCTACCTTCGACTAGTACTTTCATTCCATCTTTAGGAACAAAGTTTACTTTTGATGCTTCTCTTCGAAACATAACTGCAAGTATTCTAGAGGATTCATCTTTTAATGTAAAATAAAAATGACCAGTTGTATGATTTTTAAAATTAGATATTTCTCCCTTTAAATATACTTTTTTTAAGTTAGTATCTGTATCAAATTTATATTTAATATATCTATTTAATTGTGATACATTTATATACTTATCATTCATCTAATCCCTCATTTTTGTATATGCTATCTAAAACTGCATTAATCATTTTTATAACCTTATCATCACTATATTTTTTAGCAAGTTCTACCGCTTCATTAATAGCTACAATATTAGGAGTACTGTAATATACAAGTTCATAAGTACCTAAAGATAGAATTGCTTTATCTACTCTACTTAATCTATCAATACTCCAATTTTTCATATATTTGTTGCAAAGATTAATAATATCTGATTCTTTATCTAAAATACCAGTTATTATTTCTGTGACAAAGTCATCTTTATAGTCTATATTTTCTCTTATAACACTATCTAGATCATATCTTATATTATTATCTTTATATATATAAATTTGGTATAAAGATTTAACTATTACATCTCTTAATTTACTTCTATTCATAACTAACTACCTCAAAATTATTATATATAAAAAATATAAAAATGTAAATAAAAAAACCAGTGATAACTATTTACGAAAACCTGTTTTATATTCAGGTGGTAAATCACATAATACCTTTAGGATCCTTAAAAACTTAAGTATTCAACACCAGTATTAATTAGATTCCCTTATCGTAACTTGTACGGTTTTAACTTATGTTACCTCTGGTAATTATATTCTAGCAACTAATAAATATAATTGCAATGTTTTTTAATTATTTTACAATAATTTTACGTTTATTACTTTTTATTTATATATTTTTTGGTCCTTACTTTAGCTAAGTTTTCCTTTTCTTCTTTAGTTTCTGCAAAAGTGTCAATTATTTTAGACCTAGATATTTTCTCTAATGATTTAATAAGTATAACTCTTACATATTCACGAGATATATTGTATCTTTTTCCCATTTCTTCAAAAGAAATAGGATTTTTTTCAGATGAACCAAATCTTAAAGATAATATTTCTTTTTCCATATCAGATAAATTTGCTTCTTCTATGGCACGATATAATTCTTCTGCTTTATTTTGATCTATATATTCATCCTCAGCACTATTAGCACTTGTATCACTAATTAAATCTATTGCTTTTTCATTACTATCTAAACTATTTATATTTACGCCAAAGTTAATAGGATCTTGTACTAAATAATATAAATAATCACCTAACTTTTTATCCATTTTAAAAATACTTGCTAGTCTTTCAGGACTTAAATTATCGCGTTCTTCTTTATTAAAAGACATGTATTTAGCTATCTGATAGTGAGGTATTTTTATAAGCCTAGATTCTTCATATAGTCCATTTATAACGGTATTATTAATTGTATGATATGCGTAACTAGCAAAACTAGTCTTTTTATTTATATTATAATTATCAATAGCATTAATTAACCCAATAGTACCAATAGAAATTAAATCACTTAATTCAACACCCCTATTTTTATGTACTTTAGCAACATTAAATACTAACGCTAAGTTCCCAACAATTAATTCATCTCTAACACTACTATCTCCATTTCTAAGTTTTACTATTAAATCATAAGATTCGGCATCATTAAGTTTTTTATAATATCTTATCCCTGTGTCATATCCTGTATCATATTCAGATAAGGATTTTCTATTATTTTTATTCATTATAACCCTCCTGTAAAGCATCTAGATTATACCAAAATAATACTAAAATGTCAAATTTTTACAAACTATATGTAAAGTAAAAAAGAACTATTGCTAGTTCTTTATGTAGTTATTAATTTCATCTAATCCTATTTTTTCTTGCTCTCCTGTTTCCATATTTTTAATTGTTACCATGTTTTCTTTTTCTTCATCTTCACCAATTAATATAATATATGGCACTTTTAATCTATTCGCATATTTTAGCTTTGGTTTTAATCCTTTTTCTTCATAGTATACGTCACATATAATGTCTTTTTTTCTTAATTTGTCTGATACATTTATAGCATAATTCATATTAGTATTACTAAATGGTATTATAAGTACTTTAAGTAAACTATTATTTTTAGATTCAATTATTCCAGCATCTTTTAATTGGAAAAATAATCTTGTAAGTCCTATGGAAATACCTACTCCTTGTAAGTTTTGATCAGAATAATATTTAGTTAAATCATCATATCTTCCTCCAGAACATACACTTCCAAGTTTTGGATAATCATCTAAAATTGTTTCATATACTGTTCCTGTATAGTAGTTTAAACCACGAGCTATTGTTAAATCAATTATAAAGTAGTTTTCTTCTACTCCGAATGATTTAATATTATTTATTACATTTTCAAGTTCATTTACTCCATCTGTAAATTCATCGTTTTCTATATTTAGATTTCTTAATGATTTGATTATTTCTTCATTTGTACCAGATATTTTAATAAACTCTAGAATTTTATTAATTTTATTATCACTAATATTTATTTCTTTTAGCAATAATTTTACTTCTTCTATGCCTATTTTTTCTAATTTATCAATTATACGAAGTACTTCTGAATTATCTTCTATTTCAAGTGAAGAAAAGAAACCATTTAAAACTTTTCTATTATTAATTCTAATTGTAAATTTACCAAAATCTAATGATTTAAATGTTTCATAAATACATGCTGGTATTTCAGCATCATAATATGAACTTAAGTTTTCTCCTATTACGTCAATATCACATTGATAAAACTCTCTAAATCTACCTCGTTGAGGTCTTTCACCACGATATACTTTTCCAATTTGGTATCTTTTAAATGGAAATGCTAAATCATTTTTATACTGCGATACATATCTTGCTAAAGGCACAGTTAAATCAAATCTCATTGAAATATCTGTATCTCCTTTAGAAAATCTATATATTTGTTTTTCAGTTTCTCCACCTGCTTTAGCAAGTAAAATTTCTGAATATTCAAGTACTGGTGTATCTAAAGGTAAATAACCATACTTTTCATAACTTTTTTTAATTTTTTCTTTAATATCATTAAATAAAATTTGATCACCTGGTAAAAGTTCCATAAATCCAGGCATAATTTTTGGATTAATTTTATTATTCATTTTTTCACCTTCCTATTATTTAACAATAAAAGCATGATTTTATCATGCTGATTTTTTTATTCTAACTAATTCTTTAACTGGTATATTATCTATATTATTTCTATATTTACTATCAACATAATGTGCTAGGTTAGAAATATTTTTTACTTTAAGTCTTTCATTTGCAAGTGTTTTATCATTTTCAAGTAATAGATAATTATCTTCATAAGGAATACTAATATTATCTTGTTCTAATAAGAACTCATTATATATTTTAAGTCCTTTTAAAAGGTTATCTTTTACACCCTTTAGATTAGGGTTGTGTTTATCCTTATCATTTGATACTTTATCATAAATTTCAGTAAGCATATTATAACCAGCTTGTTTTTTCTTATCATATAGTTCTGTTACTAAACCATCAGCAGCTTTTTTTGTAAAATTTTCAATACTCATTTTTTCATCAAGTGAATGGACACTATGAAAAATATGATCGCTATAAGAATGTATATTATGATGTGAAGAGTATACTACATATTTCATATCATCACTTTTTTTATGTGTTCTAAATTTTTCAACATATAAAAATTCAGTATCTTCACGATTTATTATAAACTTTGAAACTATTTTCATAGCCAAACCTCCACTTCGTTCTGCTTTTAATTATATCATAAATATAAATATATAGTCAAACAAATATACTACTTTATACTATACTTCTGATTAAATTTATCTATTTGTGTTCTTTTTTTAACTTTAGGTTTATCATTTATACTATTCTTTAAGTAATTAATATCTATATAATCGTAATTTTTACCATATTCAACTGGATACATAGTAATTAGTTTATTAGTACCAAATAAGGATACTAATGTAAAATAATCTATAGTTTTATTACTATTCATCCCACAAAAATCATATTTATAAAATGTTTTTTCACTTATTAAATCAGTATAAATACTTTTATTATTAGGTACAGTATCCTGTATTCTATCAATTATTTTTTCTAAAGGAAAATCAAAAACAAAATAATTTGTACCATTAGAAGTATCATAATGGTCATTGGCATGATTTATAAATCTTTCCTTAGAATAATCAATTATTTGGGTCCTAGTATAGCCATCATTAGTTTTAAACTTACTAGGAATACCTAATTTATTTTCTAAAAAGAAAAGTGCTAAAAATACAGAATTATCGCATTCATAAATCTTATATTTATTTTCTTTACATAATTTATACGCTTCTTCGTAATTGTTATTTAATATTAAATACCTTAATTTTTGATTCAAAAAGGAACTAATTCCCATATTTCCAACTTTTAAACTTGAATGACTCAAAAAGTCATTATATAAGTATGTATTTTCTTCAATAATACTTAATACTTCTTCTGCATTCTCTTTATCTTTAATAGTTATATAGTATTTAAATAAGTTTAAATAACTTATAAAGTCATTTGGATATGCTTTTAAATACTCTTTTAATAAATCAATTGATTCATAAATATTATGAGTATAATTATTAAAAATTTTATTTCTTTCCCAGTTGCAAAAAAAGTTATTCATTTGTCTCACCAATGAAAAATATAACAAATATATATATAATTGTCAAAAAATAAACAAAAAAAAGATACATTTAAATAGTATCCTTTTCACTTAAATCTTTTAGACTATTATAGTTATCTATGATATCTTTTTTATTTTCGTTTAATAGTTGCTCATTTGTTCTATATCTATTTTCTCTATTAAATAAATCATCAAGCTTTTCAAACTCTGCACCACTATCTAAAGTGAATTTTTTAGTTTCCGGATTATATCTCATTAATGGGAAGTATCCTGAATTTGTAGCTAGCTTTTCTTCTGAAATACTATCTTTCATACCAGTTTTTATGCCATGTGCTATACATGGAGCATAGCATATTATTATTGATGGCCCATTATAATTTGCTGCCTCCATAATAGTTTTAATAGTATGCATTGGATTAGCTCCCAAAGATACTGTTCCGACGTAACAGTTTGGATAACACATAGCAATTTTAGCTAAATTCTTTTTAGCAGTTTTCTTTCCTTTGGTATTAAATTTAGCAACTTGCCCTTTCCTTGAAGATTTAGAACTTTGTCCACCTGTATTTGAATATACTTCTGTATCAAGTACTAAAATATTTATATTATCATTATTTGCTATTACGTGATCTATTCCATCAAAACCTATATCGTAGGCCCATCCATCTCCTCCTACTGCCCAAATACTTTTTTCTTTTATAAATTTTTTATATGGAATAAGCTTTTTAATATTATCATAATCTAAATTTTCATATACTTTTTCACTTGCTTCATAATTATATTCATTTAAGTATAGATTAAATAACTCTTTATTATGATTATTTACTACATCTATATTTTCTTCCATTATACTTTTTATTTTATTTTTCATATAGTCTTCAGATACACGCATTCCATAACCAAATTCAGCATTATCTTCAAAAAGTGAATTTGCCCAAGGGGTATGCCAAGGAATACTTGGTATAGATGCTCCATATATAGATGAACATCCTGTAGCATTAGCTATAACTAAGTTATCTTTAAATAGTTGTGATAAAAGTTTTAAATAACTAGTTTCTCCGCATCCCATACAAGCACCTGGAAAACTAAAACTAGGAGTAATAAATTGTGAACCTTTTACTGTATTTTTATTCATAACTTTTTTATCTTTGATATTCTTCAAATATTCATATTTAATTCTTTCTTTTTCCTTAGTTTTTTCCATACTTATAGCACCAGTAGGACATACGCTTGCACATAAAGAGCATCCAGTACAATTATATGTTGAAACTCCAACTGTAAACATAAGTTCATTGTCTTTGATTTTAGCTTCTTTAACATCTTCTTTTACTTCATCTGGTGCATTCATATATTCGTCAAGTGTTAAAAGATATGGCCTTATTACTGCGTGAGGACAGACGAATGAACACATATTACACATAATACATTTACTTTTATCATATGAAGGTGAAACATTAGAAATTGCATTTTTGTTTTCTATACTTTGAGGTTTAAAACTACCATTTTCGTGACTTATAAAATCACTTACTTTAATTTTATCTTTTAAGTCTTTACTTAGATTATCAAATAAACTATTATTTTCATCATCTATAACTAATTCTTTAATAGAATTAATATCTACAAAACTAATTCCTTCTTTAGCTTCTTTTAATGCATTTATATTAGAATTTACTACAATTTCTCCTTTTCTATCAAAATTCTTATGAATAGATTTTTCTATTAAGGTAAATAGAGAATTATTATCAATTAAACTAGATAGTGAAAGAATTACATATTCCATAATCATACTTATTTTATTAGGAATATTATTATCTTTTGCAATTTTTGAAGCATTAACTTTATATACTTTAATATCTTTTTCTTTAATAATATTTATATAATTTAAAGGAAGGTATATATCATCTTTTTCGGTATTAAGTATAAATGTACCACCTTTTTCAATATTATCTAACATATTATATTTTTTTAAATACATATCTTTAGAGCATACTACTACTTTAGGACTATTTACATAATAAGGACTTTTTATTGGTTTATCCCCTATTCTTATGTGACTTTTTGTAAGTCCTCCGCTCTTTCTTGAATCATACTCAAAATATCCTTGTACATATTTTTCAGTATTATCTCCAATTATAGTTAATATATCTTTAGATGTAGTAATCATACCGTCAGATCCATATCCATAGATAAGCATTTCTGTGTAGTCTTTAGGAAAAATAGTTTTGGTTTTTTCTAAAGATAAATTATATAAATCATCATTTATACCTAAAGTAAATTCATTAGTACTACTCTTTCCCATGTAATTATATAAAGCCTCAATATCATTTAAAGTAACATCTTTAGATGATAATCCATACCTTCCTCCGATTACATTTATATCTAAATTATAAGTCTTAATAATATCTTTTATATCCATACATAATGGTTCTGAAGGCGCTGCAGGATCTTTTCCACGATCAAGTACTGCAATAGTCTCACAACTTTCAGGAAGTGCTTTTAAAAAGTAATTTTTAGAAAAGGGTCTAAATAAATGTACTTCAATTAAACCAATTTTATCTTTATTACTATTCTTATCAATATATTCTTTAATAACTTCAGAGCAAGATCCCATACATACTATTACTTTAGTAGCATTCTTATCTCCATAATAGTTAAATGGTTTAATATTTTTACCAGTAATTTGATTGAGCTTTTCCATATAAAAGTTAACTATATCTGGTAGATTATTGTAGTATTTATTACGCACTTCACTATTTTCAAAAAATGATGAATCACCCTGGTTAGTGCCGAAGGTTCTAGGATTATCTATATCTAGTCCATTATTTCTAAATTCTAGGACGCTTTTTTCATCAATTAAGTTCTTTACTTCATCTAAATCTAATAGATCAATTTTATTATATTCATGACTAGTTCTAAAACCATCAAAAAAGTTTACAAATGGTATTTTACCTTTAATAGTACTTAAATAACTAATGCTAGTCATATATTCAATATCACTAACAGAAGATGAACAAAGAAAGGCAAAACCTGTACTTCTAGCAGCATAAATATCTGAATGATCTCCCATTATTGATAATGCATGAGTAGATATAGATCTTGCTGCAACATTAATTACACACGGAAGATTTTCTCCTGCTATCTTATACATATTAGGAATCATTAAAAGAAGTCCTTGACTAGCAGTAAAAGTGCTTGCAAAAACTCCATTAAGAAGCATTCCATGAAGAGCACCGATTGCTCCTTTTTCACTTTGCATCTCTACTACTTTTACTTCTTTATCATAAAAGTTTTTTTCACCTTGATTACTCATTAGTTCAATGTTTTCAGCCATTGTTGAAGATGGAGTAATTGGATATATAGAGCAAACTTCACTAAATTTATAACTTACTCTGGCGCATGCCATGTTTCCGTCCATAATTTTTTTCATAAATATCACCATGATAATTATAGCAAAATTAAGATAAAAATGAAACAATATAATTTTTTCCATTTTTTAATACGTAAACTTGTACAATTATTTTTTTAATATTATATAAAAAAAGAGCTGTGCTCTTTACGATAAATAATAATAAAACTATTTATATTAGCTCTTTTATTTTTTCATATAATATACTATTTGCAGTATTAAGATCTAAATCTGTTACTTTAAATGGCAAGCCTATTTTTACTACAGGATGGCTTTTAAATTTATATGTACCTTTTATACCAACTGGAATTATATATGAATCAGTTTTTTTTGCAATCGATACACATCCATATTTAAAATCTAATAGTTTTTTATTAGTTCTATTTCTAGTACCTTCGGGAAATATACCTATAGCACCATTATTTTCTAATATTTTAATAGCACTACTAGT
>CAJONL010000095.1 GCA_905235875.1 uncultured Bacilli bacterium | reverse complement strand
TTCTTTTATAACATTAATTCTATCCTCTATAGAACCATTAATTTCAAAAAATAATGCTGCAATTTTAGTAGATAAAACTTTGTTTTCATTATAATCTATATCTAAATTATAAAAACTAAATATCTTTTTTATTGTATCTAAATAATCACTATTAAAATTAGATATTTTTATATTAGAAATATTAATACCTTTTTCTATTAATTCTAAAACTCTTATTGCAATATATTCAACTTCCTCTTCTATTGTATTAAAAGATAATACTTTAAACTTATAGTCTTTATAATTTTTATCTATGATTTCTACATCTGAGATATTTTTTAGTTTTTTAATTATATCTTTTTCTAAAAGAGTAAAATAATTAAAGCCACAAAATATTACTTTTTTATTTTCTAAATAAGATTTAAAATATTTATCATATATTAATAACTTATTATTTTCTAATTCTTTTTTTATTTCTACTAGTTTATCTAATTTAGTATTATTATATGTTTTATTCTCTATATAAATTAAGTTATCTAAATACATCTTAGCTATATCATACTTATATCCATATTTTTCCATTAAGTAATAAATGGCATGATAATCATATGTAAAAAAAAGTCTATTTTTTAAATCATTTATACTAAAAAAAGTGACATTTATAAGTTTTTTACTCTTTGATATTTCTTTTAGTAAATACTCTTTAAAAGCATAATTTGTAATAACAATTGTACCATCTAATTTTTCTAGTTCCATAATAATATTATAACAAAAAAAGATATCCTAGAAAACCAGAATATCTTATATTTATTTTATTTATTATTTATTGATTATTACTATTATTTGAATATCCACCTAAGTTAGACATACCCTTTTCAACTAGACGTTTAGTGATTTCTCCACCAACTGATCCATTATCTCTAGAAGTAGCATCTGGTCCAAGGTTAACACCAAATTCTTTAGCTATTTCATATTTCATAGAATCGATAGCTTGTTTAGCTCCAGGAACTACTAATCTATTTCCTTTTGAACTATTGTTTTGGTTGTTCATTTAATTCACCTCCTATACATTTATAGAATGTGAAAAAAATGTCATTTCATACACTATTTGATATGGAAATAATTACCTAGATAATATCTTCAAAATCATTTTTATCTTCTATTTTTATTTTAATAGTATTATCTATTGCTTCATTAATCAAATCTTCATAATCTATTAATGTTTCATAGTAAAGGCATTTTTCTTTTTTAGGATTAATTACTGGATGTTTTGGAACAAAGATAGTACAACAATCTTCATATGGTAATATACTTGTTTCATAAGTATTTATTTTTTTAGATATATCTATTATTTCTAATTTATCAAAACATGCTACTGGTCTTATAACAGGAATATTTACAACATCATTTATAGCATCCATACTAGTTAAAGTTTGACTTGCTACTTGTCCAATTGATTCTCCATTTACTAACACTAAATTTTTGTTCTTTTTAGCTAATCTTTCACTTATCCTATACATCATTCTTCGAAGTATGGTTATCATATATGTAGGATCTATTTTGTTATATATTTCTTCTTCAAGTTTTGTAATTGGTACAACATATAAATTAAAATCACTTGAATATTTTAAAAGTTCTTTAGCTAAACTTATAACTTTTTCACGTGCCGCCATACTAGTATGAGGAATTGCTTCGAAATATACAGCATCAAGTTTTACACCTCTTTTTAATGCTAGGTATCCAGCAACAGGTGAATCTATTCCGCCAGAAAGCATTAATAACCCTTTACCTGCTATTCCTACTGGATATCCACCTAGAGCTTTTATTTCATTGAAATAGATATAGGTATTGTTTTTTTCTATTTCAATATTAATATAGATATCAGGATTATGAACATCTACTTTAATATCATTTTTATTTTTTAAAATAAAACTTGCTACTACTCTATTAAAGTCCATTGAACTAATACTAAAGTTTTTATCTCTTCTTTTAGTATTAACCTTAAAAGTTTTAAAATCTATCTGATTAATTCTTTTAAGTATTTCATTATTTATTTCCTCAGTATTAGTATTTACTTTATAAACAATATTAAACGCATGAATTCCAAAAGTATTTCTTAAAGTATTAACTATTTCTTTTTCATAAATATCATTAAACTCTATAAACATTCTGGAATGATTTTTAATAATATTTATCTCATATTTTTTTAATTTATCCTTAATATTATCTGAAAGTTTATTTATAAATTGACGTCTATTATCACCTTTAGTAGTAAGTTCTCCATATTTTATTAAAATTCTCAAATTATCACTTCCTTAAAAAAGTAAGCATTATGCTTACTTTTCTTCGTTTTCTTTTTCTAAAAGTTCAAATGCTTTTTTAACTTCTAGTTCTTGTTTTAACATTTCTATATCG
>CAJONL010000094.1 GCA_905235875.1 uncultured Bacilli bacterium | reverse complement strand
TATCATTGACTATCCATAAAATCTTTTAATTTTTTAGCTCTAGATGGATGTCTTAATTTTCTTAAAGCCTTTGCTTCAATTTGTCTAATTCTTTCTCTTGTTACACCAAATATTTGTCCAACTTCTTCTAGAGTTCTACATTGTCCATCTTCAAGTCCAAATCTTAAAATCAAGACTTTTTCTTCTCTTTCAGTAAGTGTTTCAAGAACGCTCCCTAATTCTTCTTTTAATAGTTCTGCTGTAGCATATTCTTCAGGTGACATAGTTCTTTCATCTGGAACAAAATCTCCTAAATGCGAATCATCTTCTTCACCAATAGGAGTTTCTAAAGAAACTGGCTCTTGACTAATTTTCATAACTTCTCTTACTTTTTCTTCAGTGATTCCTAACTTTTTAGCAAGTTCTTTTTCAGTAGGTTCTCTATTTAATTCTTGAGTAAGTTGTCTTTGAATTCTAGCAAGTTTATTAATTGTTTCAACCATATGAACAGGAACTCTTATTGTACGAGCTTGATCAGCTATAGCACGAGTTATAGCTTGTCTTATCCACCATGTTGCATAGGTAGAAAACTTGTACCCCTTCTCAGGATTAAATTTATCAACTGCTTTCATAAGGCCAATATTTCCCTCCTGAATAAGGTCTAAGAAAGCCATACCACGTCCAACATATCTTTTAGCAATTGATACCACAAGTCTTAGGTTTGATTCAGCTAAAATTCTTTTTGCATCTTCATTTCCTTCTTCAACTTGAAGTGCATATTCATATTCTTCTTCACTAGTTAAAAGATTAATTCTTCCTATTTCTTTAAGATACATTCTAACAGGATCGTTTATTTTTATATCTTTATTAGAAGAATGTTCTATTATTAAATCATCATCACTTGAATCATCTTCTTTATCTTCTTCAATATTATCCGAAACAATTTCGATATTATTTTGTACAAAAGAATTATATAATTCATCCAAGCTATCACTATCTGGTTCTATTCCCTTAAGATACTCTGCAATTTGATCATATGTTACTTTATTATCATTTTCTTTACCAAGTTTTATTAATTCAGCTTGTCTTTCTTTAAAAGTTTTTATTTCCTTTATCATAATTTCAACTCCCCATTCTTACAAGTCTAATTTGCTCTAAAAGTTGTGCTTTTATTATTGGATCAGTTTCATTCTTAATAGATTCTTTTAAATCATTTATTCTTTGCTTTTCACTAAACTTCCTTATAACTTCAACACAATCCTTAAAGACATCTTTATTTAAAATACTACTAGTAGTATTCTTAAATACTTCTCTTAATAAATTCATTAGTTCTTCTTTATCTTGTAAACTTGTAATAAAATCTGCAAGGACTAAATCACCATTTTTTTTATATGCATAAATTATTTCATTAGCTAAATACCTTTCATTTTTATTAGGTAAATAATTTAAATGCTTAACATAATAGTTAGTCGCTTCATAACTTTCTAGCATATAATATAAAATATCATAAGTTGCTTTCTTATATTTATCTATTTTTTCTTTTTTGACAACAGGCTTTTTTTTGCTTAACGCATCAATTTTACTATAATCTTCTAAATTTTGCAAGTTTTTTCTTAGAATATTTATATCGATATCAAATTCATTAGATATTTTTTTTAGCATAAACTCTCTTTTTATATCATCATGTTCTTTTTTTATTTCTTTTAATATATTATTTATATACTTAGTCTTTTCATCTAAATTGCTAAAATCAACTTGTCCTTTCATATAATTAATCTTAAATTCATTATAATTAATTGGACTATTATATAATTTTAGAAAAGCTTCCTTTCCAAACTTTAAAATATATTCATCTGGATCCAAGTTATCCCTTAGAGGAATTATAAAAACATTTAATCCATTTTGTTTAAGAACTTCCCCAACACTTTCTGTTGCACTTAAACCGGCTTTATCACCATCTAAACATAAATAAATACTAGTAGATAACCGCTTAATTAAACTAATCTGATTTTTTGTAAGAGCTGTTCCCATTAAAGCTATAACATTTTTTACTCCAATTGAATAAAGTCTTATTACATCCATAAACCCTTCAGTAATAACAAGTTTTTTCTCAAGTCTTACAAATTCTTTAGCTCTAAAATAGTTATATAGAAGCTCTCCTTTTTTAAATATGGGAGTTTCTTTAGTATTAATATATTTACCACTTGAAGTTTTTCCCATATAAACTCTACCTGAAAACCCAACTGGCTTACCATTGGTATCAAATAGTGGAAACATAATTCTATTATTATATAAATCTCCTATTCCATTACCAAGACCATAATTGTCAATTTCAAGAGAACTATAACCTTTATTAGATAATATTTTAGATAAACCATTATCAGATAGAGATAAACCTATTTTAAATTCTTTAATTAACTCTTTAGTTATTCCCCTATTTTCTAAATACGTTACAGCCTTCTCACCATATTTTGTATTAATGTTATTTTGATAAAGTTTAAGTGCTAAATCATACATATTGTAGTATTTATCATATTTAGTATTAGAGTTATGAACAATGTTTGTTGAAAAACTAATGCCTCCTCTTTTTGCAAGTACAGAAAGAGCATTCTTAAAATCCAAATGCTCATAATCCATAACAAAAGTAATTACATTACCACTTGCACCACAAGAAAAACATTTATAAATTTGTTTATCAGACGATACACTCATACTTGGATTAGTATCATCATGAAATGGGCAAACACCAAAATAATTTTTACCTTTTTTAGTTAGAGGCATATATTCAGAAATAACTTCAACTATATCATTAGCTTGTCTAATTTTATTAATAATGTCGTTATTCAAAATATCACCTCTAATCAAATACGATTATATTTTAACACCGAATTATGTTAATGAAAAGATAAAAATAAAATTTATTATAAAAAAGAAGCACTAATAATTTGCTTCTTATAAAAGTTCAATGTCGTCTTCAACATTTTTTTTATCATCACTTATTTTTTTACTCTTTTCTTCAGTTTTTTTCTTTTTTATTGGATTAACAATATTCAAGTCACTTTCACTATAATTTTTCAATTCTATCTTTTCTTTTTTATTCTTTTTTTCTTTATTATCTTCTTTGATGTCTTTAGAAGCATTATTATTTACTGAATTATTCACACTCATATTGTTTTTATCTTTATTAGACTCTTGCATTTCTTCAGATTTGTCCATTTCTTTAACTGAGCTTTCTTCTATCTTTTTACTTTTTAAATCTGCAACATCTAACTTTTTTTCCTGATTATTATCACTTTCTTTTTTTTCAATTCTAGTATTATCTTTATCATCCTTATTTCCATCATCTTTTGTAGAATCAGTACTAAATGCTTTTATTTTTTCTAATTGTCTCAATGAATCTTCAAGAATTACTTGTTCTTTTAAATCTTCATTTTCTTTTATTATTTTTTCATCATTTGCTTTTTTGCTTTCGACTCTTAACTTAGAATTGTGTTTATCACTATTACTTTCTTCCACTTCATCATGAGAATCTAGTTTATCATCACTTTTCTTATCATCATTCGTAGAACTATTATTGAGAAGACTTTTTTCAAATGTATGAGGTTCAAAATCTAATTTTTGTTTCTTAGGCTTTAAAAAAACTGCTACTAAAATAAGGCCTAAAATTATTAATCCTATACCCATAGGAAAAAGTGCTCTAATATTACTATTTACAATGTTAAAAATTGTATCATTTACTAAAATAAACATATTTCACCTCTAACCATCCCTATTAATCTATTTTATAATAACATAATTATGTTTTTTTGTACATAGAAAAAGAGAAATAAACTTCTCTTAAAATTCACAATTTCCAGGTGTACGTGGAAATGGTATAACGTCTCTAATATTTTCAACACCTGTTAAATAAATAAGTAATCTTTCAAATCCCATTCCGAATCCAGAATGAACACAAGTACCATATTTTCTTAAATTTAAATACCAGTTAAGCCCTTCAGTTTTTATATTAAGTTCTTTCATTCTGTTAATAAGTTTATCATAATCAGCTTCTCTTTCAGAACCACCCATAAGTTCTCCTGCTCCAGGTACTTCAAGATCAACAGCTCTAACTGTCTTGCCATCTTCATTTAATTTCATATAAAATGCTTTAATATCTTTAGGCCAATCTGTAATAAATACTGGGCCATTAAAATACTCAGTAATATACTTTTCATGTTCCTTAGCTATATCTTCACCATACTCTGGTTCAAATTCAAATTTTTGTTTTGCTTCTTTTAATATAGTTATTACTTTCTCATGTGTAATCCTAGTAAATTTACTATTTATAAGTTTTGTTAATTTATCAATTAATCCTTTTTCTACAAATTTATCAAAAAATTTCATTTCTTCTGGACAATGGTCTAGAACATATTTTACAACAAATTTTAGCATTTCTTCCATAATATCCATATCACCATTTAAATCACAAAAAGCAATTTCTGGTTCTATCATCCAAAATTCACTAGCATGAGTCTTAGTATTAGAGTTTTCAGCTCTAAATGTTGGACCAAAAGTATAAATTTTCTTAAAAGCAGTAGCAAAAGCTTCTCCTTCGAGTTGCCCTGTTACAGTAAGTCCTACTCTTTTACCATAAAAATCTTTACTATAATCTATTTTTTCACCTTTTATTTTTTCTAAGTCAAGAGTAGTTACTTGAAACATTTCACCAGCTCCTTCTCCATCATTTGCTGTTATAAGTGGTGTATGAGCATAAACATATCCTCTTTCTTGAAAATAAGTATGGATTGCCATAGCAGCAACACTACGAACTCTAAACACTGCACCAAAAAGATTAGTTCTAGGTCTTAAATAAGCTTGTTCTCTTAAAAACTCTCTAGAGTGTCTTTTGGGTTGTATTGGGTAATCCTCAGGAGCATCTCCGAGTAACTCAATGCTTTTTACTTTTACTTCAAATTCTTGACCTTTTCCTTCAGATAAAACTAAATCTCCAACTACTTTAATAGCAGAACCAATATGATACTTACTAATTTCATCAAAAGAAGATATATCACTAGTATAAACTAGCTGAACATTCTTAAAATAAGTACCATCAGAAAAATCAATAAACCCAAATTCTTTTTGTTTCCTATGATTTCTTATCCAACCTTCAATTTCTATTTCTTTTCCTATAAATTCATCTTTTTTTAGATATAAATCTCTTACATCCATGTATAAAATCTCCTTTCTATAAAAAAATATGATAAATAAAAGGGACGAACAAGCCGTGGTACCACTCTTTTTTATCATATTTGATCTCACTATTTTTAACGACTAGAAGCCGGCACTTCCTACTTAATTTCAAAAATGCACTCAGTGGTGTTATTCATATAGGTTTATTATACTTCTTTCAGCAATCAAAGTACTCTCTATAAATAAATTACTATATTACTTCTCCACTTCATCGATTTAGATTTATTTTAATACATTTTCAATTATGTGTCAAGAATACATTATAATTACAACTATAACTCCTGCAACTGCAATAGCAACAAGAATTGTTTCTCTAAGTGATAATGGAAATTTAAACTTAGATTTTGGTTTTTCAATATCTTCAAATGAATTATTATTAATTATTCCATCTGTATTATTCTGATAAACATTAATACTATCAGTACTCATTTGATTATAATCAGTAGCAAACGTATTATTTGAACCATTATTTGTATAACTATTATAAGGATTCATGTCCACGCCAGTACTTCCAGTATTAGCATTTAAACCGCTATTTCCATAAGTTTGTGTTCCTTGACTATATCCCTGATAATCACTAGAAACATTATTATAAGGACTCGAATTATAAGGAATAGCTTCACTATTAGCCATACTACTATTACCATAATTATAATTAACACCTGAATCATAATTATTGTATGAAGATTGATTATCAGAGTTATTATAAGTCTGATATCCATTAGATTCTACGGATTGGTAATTATTATCCTGTTTATTATTATAACCCGAATTATCAGAACTATATAAATTGTTTTGATTTAATGAATTATTAATCATATTTTTTGTAGAATTATTACTCATATCATAACTATCAGTGCCATTATTTTGATTTGCTTCATTACTAAAAGTAGAGTTTACTTTATTATCAAACGAACTAGTTGTATCATTTGATATATTATCATAACTATTAATACCACCGTAAAATGGATTTGAATTTGATTTTGCATTAAAATCAGATTCAGGATTAGAGACAACATTATCATGCATTCCTATATTATTTGGAGCACCTACTCCAACATTTTCAAATTGTGAATTATTATCAGTATTATTTTCAATTTTTGATAAAAAAGGATTTATAGCATTTGGATTATCATTTTTTAATCTATCATCACTTACAGGAGTATTAGTTCCTGGAGTATAATTAGGATTAGGAATAATATTACTTTTTCCTTCTGCCTGAATTGGCGGTACGCTATTCATCTCAGTATTATTACCATAAAATGTATTATTCATAATTTGCTCATTATTAGAATTATGCTCTTTTAAATTGTCTTGTTGATTATTAAGTGCTTGATCTTGAGCAGGAGGATTAATTGGTTTAGGGCCTTGATAACTCATACCAAAACCTCCAGTAAAAGACGGAGTATTATTGGTCGTAGAACCAGAATTATTAGTATCCATAACACTATTAATTACTTGATCTATACTTCTAGAAGAACCATCACCATTCCCATTATTAAAATTATTCATACCATTATTCACACTCATCAACCTCACAATTTTTCTATTCTAATTACCATTATAAATAAATTTTTTTAGTTTTGCAAGTAAGATTTACAAACTATTTACTTCTTTTACTATCACCTGTTTTATAATCAATATCTATTCCTTTTTGAATATTGTATACAAAAATATTAAATTTTATTCCTTTTCCATTATCTTCAACAGAATATGCTTCCATTTGTACTCCAGTTGCTACTAGATTATCGTTTTCAAATATAGGAGTTACTCGATATAAAACATGATTTTTAGTCTTTTTAATATAACTTGCTACTTTATTTTCAAACTCAAGCATTGAAACAGCGTTCATATATCTAGTACACGTAATAAGATTCTTAGGATTTGCATTCTCACCAGTTAATTGGTATCCAATTAAATGACATCTATTATATAAATATTTTCCATCTACCAAATCATCATAACGAACAGTATGCCATCCACTAGGTTTTATCATACCAATTCTTCCTCTTTTTTCAGTCGGCATTAAATCAACTCCAACATTCGCTATAGCAACTCCACATCTTCCTAAACTATCAAGATTACTATATTTTTCAAAAGATTTTGTATTCTTTAAAGAATCAGTAAAATTAGGATTATTATCATTTATAGTAATATAACTATCGCCATTATAACTAGGTATATCTTTTACACTATATGTTGTTTTATTATCAGATGTTTCTTTATTCTCTAACGAATAACTCTTTTGTTCCATATAAAAAGATATTAAAACAATAGCAATTATAATAATTAAACTAAATAATCTTTTTTTATCTCTACGACTCATAGTATCACCTATAGTAAGTATAACAAATTATTTATTATTTATCTACCCTACTTATTAAAGCTTTAATAATTTGAGCCTTAGTTTTATTAAAATTACTCCTACTTTTTTGGTACTTATTATCTTTTATATAAACTTCTTTAGCTAAATCTATAGTTTTAATTCCAATTGTAGTATATAATCCTTCACTACTTTCTTTAGGACTAAATTCTAAAATATAACCATAATAAATTAAATTCTCAAGATTAGTATTATCACACGTATCTAAATTATTCTTTATGTAATCTAAAGAATTATGTAAGGTATTATTATCATTTAACCTAATATCTTTTTGAGCCTTTTCTTTCAGATAATCTACCATTTCCATAGTATTTTTTTCAGGTTTTTTAGTCATTATTTTATCCACAATTAAATTAAAAGAATTAATTATATTTTCTTCTTTTACAAAATAACTAATAAGTGACACAGATAAAATTATAACTACAATTACTAGCAAAACTTTTTTCATACATTACCTCAAAAATAGAAACAAAACTGTTTCTATTTTACTATTACTCTAGTTCCAACTGGAGCCTTTTTATATATTTTTTTAGCCACACTCATCGGAAGATTAATACACCCATGTGAACCATTGTATTTATAAATCGAACCTCCAAATTTACTTCTCCATGTTGCATCATGAAGTCCTATTTGATGACCACTATCAATAAGCATCCAGTAATTAACAAAACTGACATAATCATCGCCAACTAAATAAGCACTTCTTGATTTACCTCTAATACTATATGTACCCTTAGGAGTATTAGTAACTCCTTTTCTACCAGTTACTACATTAGATTTTAAAATAAGTTTTCCTTTTTTGTAAAACCAAATCTTTTGTTTCTTTATTGAAACCAATATATAAGTACCTTTGTTTTTAGATGCCAATGATATTTTCTTTACAGAAGTAAAATTACCGTAAAAGTTTTTATTTTTCCCTTTATAAACAGGTTGCATTTTATAATAATAAGTTTTCTTAGAATTTAGTTTTTTATCAACATAAGAAGTCTTTTTATAATTAAAAGTTCTAATTTTAGTCCAGTTTTTATTATTAGTTGATCTATAAATTACGTAACTAATTTTTTTATTTTTTATTTTTTTCCAACTAAGTTCTATTTTTGTAGAACTACTTATATCAGCTTTAAAACCACGTATATTAGGAACACTAGGATCAGTCCAAAAAGATTTTGTATACCAATTATTATTATTTTTTAAAAGACTATTATTAATTGCAATAACTGAAATATAATACTTAGAATTAGCCTTAAGAGATTTTATATTACAAGATGTTGCTTTAATATTAGTATGAGTATACTCTTTACCATTAGGTCCTTTATATTTTATGGTATAAGAAGAAGCATTTTCAGCTTTGTTCCATCTAACTGTAAGAGTAGAAGATGTACTTTTTACTAAAGTAATTGAATTAATCTTTCCTAATGTACGAGGAGCAACTGGTTGATCTTTAGGAATTTCAATAGTTTTTATTTCACTTTTTCCACACACTCTTGTTTCTAAATCATCACTATCACATACTTCAATATAAAAACTGTAGACCTTTCCTTTTTCTAGCCCAGTAATATCATAAGAATTATCTCCATTTTGAAAAGAAGTGATATCATAAGTTTTAACTGAATCTTTATAAACACTAACTTTATAACCCGGTTCTACATTTGAAAGATTATAAGTCAATTTTACAGAATTACTAGAACTATTAACAACACTAATTAATTTAGGGTCTTCCACAGTAGGAAGCGCATAACTCCCTTCAAATGTTTTAAGCACAATTAAAGATGCTGTAACCATTATTACAACTACTAAAAAAATAGAAAAAGTTTTCTTGCCATGTCTTTCCATAATACTTCTCCAAAATCTCTACTACAATATTAACACATTTTTTTAATTTTTCCATTATTTTTTTGTATTTTTTTCAAAAAAATAAATCATATAAGTCAAATCCTAGTAATCTATCAAATTCTTTTTTTAATTTAAATACTTCTTTTTTGTGATATAAAGTATTTTCAAATACACCATATCTATTTTTTATATCTTTAAGTCTATCCTCAATAGTGCATATTTCAAAAGTACACATAAGATCTGCAAGATTAATTATTTTTTCATAAATAGTATATTTATGATTTTTTATCCACTTAGTAAGTTCTACATTAGTGCATATTCCTCCAGCTGTACAATATGTATCATTATTCAAATATGAATGGACCAAACAAATATCACAATACTCATCATCATATCCTAGTGCTTTTAAATATTTATAACCATTAATTATATGTTTCTCTATAGGCCCTACACTTTTACCAATATCATGCACAAGGCCTAAAGTTAATGCTTTTTCACTATCTAGATTTAAATTCTCAGCAATAATACTAGCTACTTCTCCAACTAAATAACTATGTTTTATCCAAAGATCACTTTCTTGATATCCCCTTGCATTTTCCAAATACTCTTTTGCCTTTTTACTAGTTAGAATCATATAATCACCAAAACTAAATAATAATTCTTCCTCATTATATCATAATAATTAAAAATAATAAATATTAATTAAAAGCAAGTTCGACATCTAACTGATTATCAACTATTGCAATATATAGAAAAATGATACCACTTATAGTAATTAAAAGTGAAGCTAAAAACGAAAAACTTACTAACATCTTTTTATTATCGCTATCACTAGGTTTTAAATCTTTTAGATCATCGTAACTAGAATTTAAAAAATAAATATATACTATCAATAAAACAGTAAATATACCTATAAGTATTTTTTTATATTTTTCTTTTTTTACAGGATCTTTAAAAATATAATATTCTCTTTCAAGCTTATTAGAATAAAAACTAAAAAATATAATAAATAGATATATCACCCAAATATTATCCTCAATATTTATCTGTTTAAGTTTTTTAAAAGTTTCATCATCCATATTAAAATATATGTCACATAAATATTGTTATATCATCTAAATCATTTCTCTTCCTAGACTTTGGAATATATAAAGGCTTCCCTATAAGAATACCAGATGAAAGCTTTTTATTTGTTCCTACAAGTTTATTTATTTCTTTTTCAATATGAGTTATATCCCTTATCCATAAACCTCCTAGATTTAAAGAAGTAATGGTAAGAAGCATATTTTCTATCGCTGCTCCTATAGATAAAGTATCAGATATAAGATAGTTTTTATCTTCATTAGTAAAAACAAGTATTAACTTATTCGCATCTTTTATTGCACTTCCTGTATAAGTCACACTACTACTATATAAGTAATCCCCTTCTTCACTTTTTTCCTGTTTCAAATTAATAAGCAAATCACCAATTTTATTTTTTATCTCATCTGTTACTACATAAAAATACCACGGTTGTCTATTTTTTGCAGAAGGAGCTAACATTCCAGAATTAATTATTTTTCTAATTGTTTCATCATCTATTTCTTCATCAGTAAACTTTCTAATACTTCTTCTTTCTTCAATCGCATCTTTTAATTTCACAATTATCACCACATCAATTATATCAAATAATACCTAAATGCTCTAATAAAATCTTAAGTCCTATTAAAAATATAATAATTCCTCCAACTAAAGATTCTTTTCCTTTAAAAATTCTTCTAAATCTATAACTAAATAAAAAAGATATAAATGAAATAGTAAAACAAACTATACCTATAATAACTGGAAAAATAATCTTAAAAGAATCTAAAAAAGCATAAGAGATTCCAACAGCTAAAGCATCTATACTAGTAGCAAAAGATAAAATAATTATTTCCTTTAAATTAAAAGACAAATTAAAGTCATCTTTAGTCTCTTTTGAATCCTGTATCATATTAAAGGAAATAATAGATAATAATATAAATACTATATAGTGATCTATCTTACTAATAAAATTACTAAAAGTAGCTCCTAAAAGATACCCTATAATAGGCATTAAAAACTGAAAAAAGCCAAAAAATAATCCCAATTTTAAACCTGATTTTATTTCATTTTGTGAAACTATTCCCTTGCACATAGATACTGCCATAGCATCCATAGAAAGACTAACACTAATTAAAAATATTTCAAATAGGCTCATAATATTATCACTCTCTAAATAATACTATTCAAAAAAAGAAAAAAAAGCTTTATAATTTTATAAACCTAAATAATGTCTTATAGTAATTTAATATAATATTACTTTTTTCATCACTTTTTAGTTTTTTATAAACTATAGCTTTTTTAACATTAATATCATTTAATTTCTTTGAATTATCTTTATTATTTATATAAATATTAAAATACTTATTTTTACTATTAGTAACTTTTATAATATAATTAAAATCTTTTCCTTTCTCTAAAACTATTTTTTTATCTTTTATAACTTTCTTTAAAGAAAAACTATTTATTCTTTTTAAGTATCTATCAATACTATCACTTTTAACATTTAATATCTTTTCAAATTCTATAATTAAATCCCTATCATCTCCTATTAATGATATAAAACTATTTTTCACTTTATTTATATTATTTTTATCAATACTATAATTATATTTTTTCATAGTATATAAAAGTTTAATATTTAAATCATTTATTATTTTACTATTATTAATTACTTTATTTATATCTATCTTATCACATAATAAAATAGGCTTTTTTTCTATATCTTTAGATTCTAAATATAACTTATTATTTTTAATAGCTATTATACCATTTGAATTACTATTTTTATCTTTTACTAAATAATTAATAAGAATATTATCTTTATCATTTTTAGTAATTATATTAATACTTAAATCATTATACTTTTCATATTTTTTTAAATTAGATTTAAATTTAATATTAGTATCTATATTATTAGATAATTTACTACTATAATTCATAATTCTATCAGTTTTAACAAAAGTAGGATTATAGTTAATAAATAAAGCTAAAAATAAGAAAACTAATAGTATTATCTTTTTCATATTCACCCCTTATAAAAATTTTTTTAGTCTTTCTATAGTCTTTTCTTGCATATCTACATAACTATTTACAATTTCTTTAACATCATCTTCTATTATGTTATTATTAAGCATTTTTCTTCCGTCTATTACCCCCATATTAAAACCATTTAAAAGAATTTCTGCAATCTTAGAATTAGTTTTATCGGTTAATGTTTTAAACTCAATTCCTGCCCAAGAAAAAGCTTTAACAATAGGACTTGCTTCCCTAGGTTTATCATTATTATACTTTGGATATATTTTTTCTATCTTACTTTCAATTTCTTTATAACATTCTTTTTCATATTCTGCTTCTTTTTTCAAAGCCTCATCATCAATTTTTTCTAAAATAGTATCAACAGCAGAACTACCCATTTCCGCTCCCTTATATATATCATCTAATACTTTTATATTTTCATTCATATTTATCCCTCCAATATTAGAGTAAACTTTTTATAAGTTTTTTATACATTGAATAGAAATAAACATTAAAACGATGTATACTTATATAGGTAAAGATAATAAATATTAGTTCAATATAAATATCATGATATTTAAATAAGATGCAAATACAAGCCAAATTAAATATGGTACTTGAAATAGTCCTGCTTTTTTATCTATTTTATAAAAAAGATATATCATATAAGAAACTAGTCCTATTAAAAGAAGAATCCATATAAATGAGAATAGATACCATCTAAGATTAAAAAAGAAAAATGTCCAAAACATATTTACAAAAAGTTGTACACCATAAATAGTAAGTGCTTTATTTTTATTTTTATCACTTGATGTATAAATTATATAAGATGATATCCCCATTAAAATATAAAGTATTGTCCAAACAATAGGAAAGACTATTCCTGGCGGAGATAAAAATGGTTTATTAAATGTACTATAGGAAGCAGAATTTCCAAGAAGATTTGATACAAAACCTACAAGTAGTGGAATAATAATACAAATTATTAAAACTTTTATATTTTTCATATACTCACCCAATAAAATATATGAATTTTTCTTATAAATATTATTAATTAAACATAAAATTAAAGATAAGGAGAAAGAAAGATGAAAAATGAACGAATAAAAATCCCTAAGTACAATTTAACAGAAGAACTAATTAATTCAATATCACACGGAATATTTGCAGGAATATCTATTGCTCTTTTAGTATTATTGGTAGTAAAAGCACATGGTGCAAAAAGCGAAGTTAGCGTATCATTATTTGGAAGTTCAATGATTATACTTTATACAATTTCATGTATTTATCATGCTTTATCACCAAATATATTAGGCAAAAACGTTTTAAGAGTAATAGATCATTCAAATGTTTATATTTTAGTTTTTTGTACTTACCTTCCAATATCATTCATAGCAATAGGAGGCCTTCTTGGCTGGATAATATTTACTATTTTATTAATAGTTACTATAGCAGGCATTATAACTACTTCGATTAATATTGAAAAATTTCAAAAACTCGAAGTAATCTGTCATTTGATAAATGGTTGGGGAAGTCTTATTTTCATAAAAATTCTTTTAGAAAGTATGGGAAAAGAAGGAGTTCTATTTCTCATACTCGGAGGTTTTTTCTACACAATCGGTGCAATATTGTATGGCTTAGGCAGCAAAAAAAAATATATGCACTCAGTATTTCATTTCTTTTGTATGTTAGGTACATTTTTTCACTTTTTAACAATTTACTTTTTCGTTATATAATAAAAGCTCTACATAAGTAGAGTTTATTTTATTTTATCTTATAATCAGAAATATAATTAAAATGCAAAACATAATAATTAGTTGTTTGTGAAGTTCCAATTAGTAGTAATTGTCTTTTATTTTTAGGACCATATGCCATATCATCAAGTGAATTAGTTTGTTTTTCAACATAATAAAGTTTATATTTAAATACAACGTCATCTTTTTCAACATATGCCAACGCACCTGGCTTAAGAGTTTTTAATCCTACAAAATTACCTTTTAGTCCACCATCCATCGAGTTACCAATAATTACTTTACTATTCTTAAATTCTGGTTTTTGTTCACTAAAATTAAAAGCACAAACTTCACTATCCATACATGTTTCTTCATCAGTTTCATTTGATACAAATCCATGTCTTAATTTTAAATCAGGTATATATAAAGTTCCTACATAAGGTTGCCCTAACTTGCTATTTCCTTTTTCTTCTTCCTTAACAAAGTTTTTAAGTACACTATCCATCGAAGTATTTTTATAATATATATAACAAAGAATCAAAGCAAGTAATAAAACTATTATAATTTTTACAAACAAAACTTTTTTCATATTATGCCTCCAAGTA
>CAJONL010000093.1 GCA_905235875.1 uncultured Bacilli bacterium | reverse complement strand
ATTATCTCTTAGAACTTCAATTGAAAGACTATCTCCAATCTTTTTTCCTTTTATATAGTTTTCTATATCACTATATTCATTTATTATATTATTATCAATTTTTAAAATTTTATCTCCTACTTTTAAATTCGTTTTACTATTCTTAGATATAAACATAACTTTATATTTTTTATTAATTATATTAATATTTTTACCTGCTTTTTGGTATGCAACAAGAGTTGCCATATCAGTACTATTATCAAAATATATTTTTTCTCTTTTATCATAATCACTAGTATTTTCATTATCATAGACTACTTTAGATATTTTAACTCTATCAAAGCTAGGTACCACATAAGATAATAAATAAAAAAATACATTCCCTCTCATTTCACTAACATATAAAGCGCCAAAAGATCCATTTGATTTATATTCTTTTTCTATTTTAATTTTATCATTCATATCAATAGAACCACCACCAAGAATGATATAATATGGAACTTTTACAAAGACCATTAATATAATTAATAAAGGTACTAAATAAATGATTAAATCTTTTAACTTAATTTTATGTTTTAAATATTTAATTTTTTTAAATTTATCTTCTAACATATTTTCACTCCAATATAATTATAACAAATAAAAGGTGAATTATGAAAAAAACATTATTTAAAATTTTTCCTATATTAATTGTTTTAACATTTACTATTTTATTTTTTATAAAATCAGAAAAACTTCCTATTATTACTATTTACAGTATCAAAATATTTATAAATAATATCTTCCCTACTTTATTTCCAATGTTTATAATCTCAAATCTATTAATTGAATTAAACTTTCCTTATTATTTAGGCAAATTATTTAAAAGAATATTTTATATATTATTTAAAGCACCACCCCTAGCTAGTTTTATTTTTTTTATGAGCATGTTTACAGGTTTTCCAAGTAGTAGTAAATATCTCGAGGATCTAAGAAAAAAAGATTTAATAACTGATCTAGATATTGAAAAAACACTAATGTTTACTTTCTTTTCTAATCCTCTATTTATAATCGGTATGATTGGAGGAATACTTTTCAAAAATAAAAAAATTGGTCTTTATATATTTATATCACACTTATTAGGTAATATATTAACAGGTATTATTTTTAGAAATCATAAAGTAAATAAAAATACAAATTATATGAGTTATATAAAAACTAGTAAAAATAATAACCTCTTACAAGTACTAGAAAACTCCATAACAAATTCTTCACTTGTTTTAATGAATGTTTTTTTCTTTTTTTATTTCTTTTTACTTATAATAAGTTCTCTTTTTTCTTTAGATAATATCTTTTCTGTATTTTTAGCAGGAATATTTGAAATGACTACTGGTTTAAAATATTTAAGCAATTTAGATATTTCTTTATATATTAAAATATATCTATCAGTATTTTTTATATCTTTCGGAGGTCTATCAGTTCATTTTCAAATATTTAGTATATTAAATAAAAGAAAGATAAAATATTTACCTTTCCTCATCTCAAGAATTATTCACTCTGTAATAAGTGTTATAATTATTTATATTATTATTCTACTGGATAAACTATTTTAAACCCATAATTAATATTATCTTTTAAATAATATGGATAATTTAATACAAATATATTATTTTTAAATGCTAAAGAAATATTTTTTTCTTTAATTTTATTATCAGTATTTACTTTAACTTCATCATTATATGGTAATTTATAATATTTTAAATTATCATCTTTGCCATATAGTATTCCATTCTTTAATTTATAATTATTATTTCCTAATGCAATAGAAACTGTTTTAATTTCATTTTTATCTAAATAAAAATATATACTACATGGATATAAATTTTTACAATAAGTACTATCTAGATTACTATTAGTTATTTTTTTATAATTATTATTATATTTAATTATTACCCCATCATTTATTGTACAATACTTATTTAAACACTTAAATTCTAAGTTATCTTTTTCTTTCAATATAAATGTAAATGGTTTATTTTTTATCATATCAAAATGAATCTCATTATTTCTAAAACTTGAATAATCAGTTATTTGTTTAATCTTTTCTTTACTTGTTAAATTTACTTCAGCATCAATAATTAAATTGTATAAACTAATTAATATTATAAAAAATGAGGAAAAACATATTAATAATTCAATTAAACTCATACCTTTATTATTTAATTTAATCAAGTAAATCACTTCCATTATCTATAGTTATATTTATAGTACTATTATTAAAAGTAACTTTTATAGGATTATTACCATTAGTATCACAGTTTGTTTTATCAAAAAAGATACTACAAAAATTATAATTATTATATGTTTTAATAATAGAACTGTTATCAAAATTATTACCCATAAAGGCACCTTTTCCTATAGTTTTAACTTGTTTAGGAATAGTAATATTACTTATTTTATTATTTTTAAAAGCATAATCTCCAATTAAAGTAATATTTCCTTTTAAATCTAACTTTTTAATGCTATTATCAGTAAAAGCATTATCTTTGATAACTAGATTTTTATTACCGTTTACTAAAAGAGTTTCTACTCCTGTTTTTGCAAATGAATAGCTCCCAATTTTTTCAATATTATCAGTAAGAGATAAAACTTTTATATCATTATTATAAAATGAATAATTACCTAGAGCTTTTAAAGTACTTGGTAGTGTAAAATTAATATCAGTATTAGGATTAGTCATTTTAAAAGCATTATCCTCTATTTCTTTTAATTCGGTATTACTTAAATTAATATTTTTTATATATGTATCAAAAAACATTTCTTTTCCTATATACTCCATACTAGGAGAAAATATAACTTTTACATCTTTTTTATTGCCACAGTTTTTAAAAGTTCCAATTGAAACATCATTATCTTTATTCATAATTTTATCTACATTAGACAAATCTATATTAACTAAATATTTGTTACTCATAAACGCATAGTCATCAATTACTAAGCCATTAGGTATTTTTATTTCTTTAATAAACGTATTTGAAAAAGCTTCTTTACCAATATGTTCAAGATAATTGCTAAACTCAAACTGTTTTAAACTAGTATTTTTAAAAGCTTCATCACCTATTTTAGTAACTTTAGAGGAATAAACAATACTAGTAATTTTTTTATCTTTAAACGATTTATTTCCAAGAGAAGTAATAAAGCCTGTAATATAAGCTCCATTTTTATCTTTTATTTTTACCCTGTTATTCGATAATACTACTTTATCATTACAAATACCATTATCATATAAGTAATCAGTAATTTCTATTTCATCATCTTTTAATAAGTTACCAACAAAACAACTATCTGGTGTTTTATAGTCAGAAAGTATCTTAGTAGTAGCATATCCAAACTGTTTAGTTTTCAAAATAATTCTATAAAGTTCTATTCCATCATAATAATTTTTATCAGTTGGTAAATACTTTATATAATTATAAAATAGTCCTGTTTTGGGATAAGTACTTTTTAAATTATCTAATTTATAATTAGTAATTATAACAGATTCAATATCATATTCATCAATGATATCCATACAGGTTTTATAATCAGTGTATAAAACAAAACCACATATATTATTTTTACCATTACCTAAAGCTTTGTAATAATTATTATCACCCATATTTATATTTAAAGCTGCTTTTTTATCTAATCCAACATCTTTATTTTCTAAAGCATTTATATAAAGTTTTCTTAAATGATGTGCAGCATATAACGCAGTAAGATTATTATAGTCATCCTTTTTCTCATATTCATTAACTAATGGAAAAAAGTTAGAAAATAAAAAAGAAAAAATACCCAATACACAAGTTGCAACGATTAACAGTTCAACAGTTGCATAACCATTTGCATTTTTTACCATAACTATCTCCTCATATCTTGCTTATTTTCACAAACTATTATATAATAATTTTATAATAAATTCTAGTGTTTTAATAAAAGAATAAAAAATAAAGGGAGAATTAGTCATGCGCGAGTTTAATTTTGAAAGTACACCTATTGTGGACATAGTAAATAATATTATAGTAGATTCAATCATGCGAAGAGCTAGTGATATTCATTTTGATCCACATGAAAAATTTTTAAAAATTAGAATTAGAGTTGATGGGGAATTAATTGATTATTCTCTCGTAGATAATGAACATAAAAAAAACTTAATCACTAGAGTTAAGCTACTTGCAGGTATGAATATTACTGAATCAAGACTTCCTCAAGATGGTTCAATAAAAAGTAAAATATCTGGAAAAGAACTAGATTTAAGGGTATCATCTCTTCCTACTAGTTTTGGAGAAAAAATCGTTATTCGTATTTTAGATTATTATCTTTCACTCGAAGGATTGGAAAAATTAGATTTTACTAGAGAAAATTATTTAAAAATTAATAAAATGCTTGCTTCCACTAATGGAATAGTTTTAGTGACTGGTGCAACAGGTAGTGGTAAAAGTACTACTGTATACTCAATGCTTCAAAAATTAAATAATGAAAAAACTAATATTATAACAGTTGAAGATCCCGTTGAAATGAGTATCGAAGGATTAAATCAAGTAGCAGTAAATTCTGAAATTGGACTAGACTTTGCAACATGTCTTCGTTCTATTTTACGACAAGATCCTAATGTTATCTTAATTGGTGAAATAAGAGATAGCGAAACTGCTAGAATTGCAATAAGAGCCTCAATTACTGGTCATCTAGTTTTATCAACTCTTCATACAAATAATTCTCTTGCAACAATTGAAAGACTTTTAGATATGGGAATTCAAAGATACATGCTTGCTTCATCGATTAAAGGAATCATATCTCAAACTTTAGCTAAAAGACTATGTCCTATTTGTAAAATAAAAAGAGCAGCAACCTATGATGAAAAAATTCTTTTTAAAAAAGTATTAAATATTGATACTGATTACGTATATGAGGCTAGAGGCTGTGATAAATGCCATGATGGTTATACAGGAAGAATTGCACTTCAAGAAGTTTTATATATGACAGACGAAATAAAAGAAGCAATTAATAATAATATTCCTAAAGATAAACTAAAACTCAAAGTTTATAACACAGGGACTAAAACATTACTTCAAGATGGTTTAATTAAAGTGTTAAATGGTCAAACTGATTTAAAAGAAGTATTTAAATTAGTAGATTTCGATGAAAACGATGCTTTATTTAATGAAAAGAAAAAAGAAGAACATAAAGAAGTGAAAAATGTATTTAATAATTTAAGAGAAAATTAATTTTCTCTTTTTATTTGTCAAAAAAAGGATAAACAAAGTTACCCTTTTAATCACTATTTTTTTTCTTTGAAATACTCATTTTTGTATCATTTTCATTTCTTTTATCTTTATTATCTATTTTCTTATCTTTATCATACTCAAAATAATTACCACTATCTAAATATAACTTACCAGTTTTACCCTCTAATTTTTCTACCATTTTATTATATTCATTTATACTCTTAAACTTAGGTAAATTTATATATACTATATTTTTATCATTCATATATAAAATAAATCTTTCTTCATCGTATTTATTAGGAAAATATTTAATATCTGACACTTTTTCCATTATATTACTATCAATTTCATTTATTTTCTTTATTAATTTTATATATGTTTTATCAGGTACATAATTTACTACTCTTGGTACAATAATATTATAATTATCTTTTAAATCTATTTCCTTTTTAGTACTAAGTACTAATTTTTTAGTATCTTCTCTTATAAATAATGGTTTATATTCATCTACATATATATGATATTCCAGATAAATATTTCTCTTTATTTTAACATCTTTTATAATCCTATCTTTCTTTATATTATTTTCAACTTTTTTATTATTAATTAAAAAATAATTAGCATCCCTATCAATATCAGCAAGCTGTATAATACTACTTTTATCTAATATTTTATTATTATGTACTATTATCATCCTTGGTTCAGGTTTAATTACATAATAAATAAGTATAAATAATATTATTCCGATTATAAATATAGCTATAAGTCCTAATAAAAATATTTTAAATCCTCTTTTCATTCTTCATCCTCAAAATTAAATAATTCTTGTTCTCTATGTAAGTCTATATTATATTTATCTTTCACTTCTTTTTGTACTAATTTCATTAAATATAAAATATCACTAGATGTAGCATCATTATTATTTACAATAAAATTAGCATGTTTATCACTTATTTTAGCTCCACCTTTTTCTTTACCCTTAAGTCCTAAATCCTCAATTAATTTTCCAGCATATTTGTCTTTAGGATTTCTAAATACTGAACCTGCTGAAGGAAAATCTAAAGGTTGAGTTTCATATCTTCTTTCTTTTCTTCTTTTTATTAAACTTAATATTTCTTCTCTATTCCCTTTTTCTAATCTAAAGTAAGCTTTTAATATTAAATACTTTTTTTCTTGGAAAATAGAATGTCTATAACTAAAATTCATCTCTTCTTTAGTTAAATACTTAAAATTTAAAGCTTCATCTAAAACTAACACTTTGTCTAAATAATCACTTATTTGTTCAAGATATGCTCCAGCATTCATATAGATTGAACCTCCTACTGTACCAGGAATTCCACATCCAAATGAAAAGCCTAAGTATCCATCTTTACACATCTTATTACATAGAACTGATAAATTATACCCTGCTTCTACTTCAAGAGTATCATTTTTTATTTCTAAGTTATTTAAATTATTAAGCTTAATTATTACTCCATTATAAGTATTATCACTTGCTAATATATTAGAACCATTACCAAATATTTTATAATTAATCTTATTATTCTTCAAGAAATGTAATGCTTCTTTTAAAGAATTGACGTCTTTTGGAATAAATAAAACTTTTACAATACCACCAGTTTTATATGTAGTAAGAGTTTTTAAAGATATGTTTTCTTTTACTTTTCCAAGCAAGTTATCTTTAACATATTCTATAAAGTTATTCATAAGATCACCCGTTTATAATTTTTTTTATCTCCTCATAAATCATAGTACTAGCAGTAGGAGTACTCATACTTTTAGCTTTTTCAGACATTTCTTTGTATACTTTATTATCATTAAGTACCTTATCAATTTCACTTAGTAACAAATTTTCATCAAAATCTTTTTCCTCAAGTACTTTTGCTGCACCATTCTCTTTTAAAAAGTTAGCATTAAACACTTGATGATTATTACTAACATAAGGACTTGGAATCATAATAGAAGGGATTCCTAAAGAAAGTATTTCCGATATTATAGTAGCACCAGCTCTTGTGATTATCAAATCCGTAAATTTAAGAACTCCACCCATATTATCTATATAAGGAACTATTTTTACATTTGAAATATTATCATATTTGCTATATTCATCATAGTTATCTTTACCAGTAACTAATAAAACTTCATAGTTTTTATTTTTGAATTTATCTATCATATCAAATATTTTTTTATTAATAGTAGAAGCTCCTAAAGAACCCATTGTAATAAGTACTAATTTTTTAGATATAGAAAGACTATACTCACTTTTTTTACCTTTTTTAGCACTTAGTATATCCTCTCCTCTTGGGTTACCTGTTAAAACTACTTTATCACATTTATTAAAATACTCTTTTGATGAGGCCATAGAAATACATACACATTTCGCATAACGACTTAAGAACTTATTAGCTTTACCAGGAATGCTATTTTGTTCATGAAGTAAAACATTAATTTTACATTTCTTAGCAGCCATAATAACTGGAAAAGTAATATATCCGCCTACTCCAATTACTATATCTGGTTTAAATTTTTTCATAATTTTAGTACACTTATTAATTCCACTTACTGTACAAGTACCAAATGATATAAGTTTTTTTATATTTTTAGAAAGTCCATTCATCTTTATCCCTACATATTCTATACCCATATTAGGAATAATATCCTTTTCCATTCGATCAGTTGTTCCAATATATAAAATGTTTGCATTTTTATCTTTTTCTTTTATCTTATTAATAATACTAATTGCAGGATAAATATGACCCCCAGTACCACCTGCTGAAATTATATATCTCATAACACACTTCCTCTTTGTTAATTATATCATTATTTTATCTATTTAAAAACTTTTTATTATAATTTAAGGAAAATTTACATCCACAATAGTCCTGTCTATATAAATTATATTTCTTTGAAAGAATAATACTTCTTTTATAACCATCTTTTTTCTTAAAATCTGAATATAAATATCTAATATCATATTTACTTTCTAAATTATAACCAATTTCGTTGATCATTGGACTACTTTTATGAGGACTTACTGATAAAGTAGTAGTAAAATATTCATAACCATGTTCTTTAGCATAAATACATGCTTTTTCCATTCGCATTTTGATACAGTTATAACATCTTCTTCCACCTTCAGGTTCATTTTCTAATCCTGTTACTTTTTCATAGTAAAGATTATCTTCATATTCGCCTTTTATTAAATTAATACCAACAATACCAAGAAGTCTATCTTGTTCATTAAGTCTTTTTACATATTCTTCCTTTGGATATATATTAGGATTGTAATAATAAACATCAATATCAAAATATAAAGATAAAAACTCAATAACTGAACTAGAGCAAGGGCCACAGCAAGAATGTAAAAGCAATTTTGGTTTATAATCCAAAGACTCTAAAAAACTTAAAAATTCTTTATAATTTGTCATATTATCACCCTAATTACTTTATTATCTTATAGTTTTTTTGTAGATGAATTATCATCACTTATATATAGTCTTAAATACTTTACTTTTTCATTATTTTTAAGCTTATCCAAAGCAGAATTTGATAATTGGCTTACTCTTGAGCGCGTAACTCCTAACATTTTTGCTATATCTACATTAGAAATATCATTATTAGAAAGATATCTATAGAATATAACTTTTTTTTCCTTTTCACTAAGACATTCCAAAAGTTCATCTAGTTTTTCTCTTAAATCTAAATTCATTACATCATTTTCTACAATATCTGAATCAACTTTAGTATCCTTTATAATGTCACCTACTGTTAAATCACCATTAGGAGAAATAACCTTTTCAAAAGATACTATATCATTCATAAATGACATCATACGTATAAGATAATCTACATCCATTTCTAAATCAACTGCTATTTGCTCAATTGTCGGTTGAACACCATATTTTTGCATATATAATCTTTGATATTTTTGAAGTTTTCTTTCTAAATTATAAAAATATACTGGCCTTTTAACAATTTTACCCCTATAAGCTAAAGCATATCCAAGTTCCCTTTTAATACGATAAATTGCATAAGTTGTAAATCTGCCTTTAGTAGGATTAAACCTTTTTGCAGCTTCGATTAAACCAATATTACCTTCTTGGATAAGATCTTGATATGAAAGACCCTTACCTACAAAATCTTTAGCAACAACAGCTACAAGTCTTAAATTAGCCTCAACTAATTTATTCAATGCATCTTTACTTCCCTTAGCAATTTCAATTGCAAGCTCTTTTTCTTCTTCACTACTTAATAATGATATTTTGCCAATTTCTTTGAAATATCTAATTGGATAAAAATCACCATCATAATAAGACATATTTTTTTTTGGATTACTTAAATTCACTTATAATCACCCCTTAAACTAAGATTATAATATTCTATAGCAATTATTGAATGTTGTCAAACAAAATATGATATAATTATGAAAAGGAGGCAAATATGAAAAGATACCCAGAGCTTGAAATAAATTTAAATAATTTAAGTAATAATATAAAGCAAATAAAAAAAAGATGCGACAAATATAATATTAAACTAGCAGGAGTTATAAAAGGTGCAACCGGAATAAAAGAAATAGCTGAAACTTTTGATAAGGAAAATGTAGAGTTTATTGCATCTTCAAGAATTGAACAATTAATTCCATTAAAAGGAAAAGTAAAAGCTAAAATTATGATGATTAGAATTCCAATGCTTAGCGAAGTAGAAGATATAGTAAAATATACTGATATTAGTTTAAATAGCGAGATAGAAGTTTTAAAAAAACTAAATAGTGAGGCAAAAAAACAAGGAAAAACTCATGAAATAATACTAATGCAAGACTTAGGTGATTTAAGAGAAGGCTTTTTTAAAAAAGAAGATATAATAAATGCTTCCCTTTTAATTGAAAACGAATTAAATAATTTAAAGCTTGTAGGAATTGGAACAAATCTTGGATGTTATGGTTCTATTGTTCCAACTAGAGAAAAACTTGAGGAATTAGTAACAATTGCAGAAATAATAGAAGAAAAAATAAACAGAAAGCTTGATTATATCTCAGGTGGAGCTACAACATCCATTCCAAGAGTACTTGATGGCGATATACCAAAAAGAATTAATCTTCTACGAGTTGGAGAAGGAATACTTTTAGGAAAAGACTTGCAAGACCTATGGGGATATGATATGAGTTATATGAAAAAAGTATTTAAACTAAATGCTGAAATTATTGAAGTTAAAGATAAACCAACTTATCCAATTGGAGAAATATTTGTTGATGCATTTGGAAATAAACCTACATATAAAGATGAAGGTATAAGAAAAAGAGCTTTAATTGCTCTAGGAAAAGTAGATTATGCCTTTATAGATGATTTAATTATTAATCTAGATGGTGCAAAAATAATTGGTGCTTCATCTGATCATACAATAATTGATATAGAAGATTGTGATAAAAAAATAAAACCAGGAGACATAATAAGTTTTGATTTAACATATTCTACAATGGTATATGTTACAAATTCAAATAATATTAATAAAGTATTTATAAAATAACAAAAGATAGAAAATACTATTATCCATTTTCTATCTTTTTTATTATTACTTATAACTAGTATTTATTATTCTTCTAAGTAATCTTCACCTTTAAATGGTTCTTTAAATAAAAGATCATTATAATTCTGTTGTCTTAGCACTTCGTATACACATATTGCTACACAATTAGATAAATTAAGTGCTCTAACATCTTTAGTCATTGGTATTCTCATACATCTATCTAAACTTTCTTTTAATATTTCCTTTGGAATACCTGATGATTCTTTGCCAAATATTAAATAGATATTTTTGTCTTTATCACTATAATCAAAACTAGTATGAGGCTTTTTACCATATCTTGTAAAAAAGTAAAACTCTCCTTGATTTTGGTTTAAAAAATCTTCGTAATTTTCATAAACTTTATAATCAGTTTTATCAATATATCCAGCTCCAGCACGATTAATATATTTTCTTTCTAGCTTAAAGCCAAGAGGCTTTATTAAATGAAGCTTAGTATTAGTTGCTGCACATGTTCTCATAATATTACCTGTATTTTCAGGTATTTCTGGTTCATATAAAACTACATTTATCATAATTCATACCCTTCGAGAAATTGCTCAACTTTATCTATTGTAATAATATTTTTAGAATTTGAACTCAATACGTCAACTATTTTACCATCCTTAAACATAACAAGTGTAGGATAATCATGTACCTTTTTAACTAATGTATCACTTTTATACTTACTATATATATTTTCTAATAGCTTATTTTCATCACTATCGTATCCGAGATTAAGATACATAATATCATCTTGCAAATTATTATCTTTTACATATTTAGAAAAGTTCTTTTCAAAACTACGACACACTTGTTCACTTGTAGTACACATATACATTATAAGTTCATCTCTTTCTTTTATAACAATGTCTAAATTATCTTCTTTTACTTCTCTTAAAGATTCAGTTATATATGGAGATAACCTTTTAGTTGATACATACTGTTTATACCAAGCACTTAAATATATTAAACAAAGCATAGTAACTAGTACTATAATACCAAGTATAAAATAATTTTTTATAGGAATCTTTCTATTATTTTTAACCATTTTTAACTCCTTTTTTATTATATTTAAAATTAGTTTTTACTTTTATCTTCAATTTCTTTTTTGATTTTCTTTATAAAATCATCTTTATTCATAGTAACAGTTTCATCTTCACCAAAGCACCTATAGCTTATATTATTATTATCTACCTCTTTTTGCCCTATAATTAAGTTATATGGATACTTATGAAGCTGAGCGTCACGCATTTTATATCCTAATTTTTCTTCCCTATCATCGAATACTACTCTAAATCCTTCTTCCTTTAAAGAATTATACAGTTTTTTTGCATATTCTAGATGATACTTATTATTAACTGGAATTATATTAATTTGATTTGGAGCTAGCCAAAGTGGAAATGCTCCTTTATATCGTTCAATTAAATATGAAGTAAAACGCTCAGTAGTAGAAGTTATAGCTCTATGAATTACTACAGGTGTTTTCTTAAAACCATCACTATCAACATAAGTTAAATCAAACCTCTTTGGAAGTAAAAAATCCAATTGACAAGTTGATAAAGTAAATTCATGTCCTATAGCACTTTTTACTTGAACATCAAGTTTAGGGCCATAAAATGCTGCTTCACCTATTTCTTCAGTATAATCAATTTTCAAATCATCTAATACTTTACGAAGCATATCTTCAGCCATGTTCCACATATCATCATCTGGAAAATATTTTTCCTTATCTTCTGGGTCCCTTAAAGATAATCTAAATGAATCAGCTTCTATATTAAAGTCTTTATAAACTTGTAGAATTAAATCTACCACTCTAGAAAACTCATCTTCTATTTGTTCTGGAGTAACAAAGATATGAGCATCATTCATACACATACATCTAACTCTTTCAAGTCCACATACTGCTCCACTTGCTTCATATCTATAATCATAAGCAAGCTCACCAATTCTAAGTGGTAAATCTTTATATGAATGCATTGAATTTTTATAAACCAACATATGATGTGGACAATTCATTGGTCTTAATACTAGTTTTTCATCATCAATTTCCATTACAGGAAACATATTTTCTTTATAGTGATCCCAATGCCCAGATGTTTTATATAAATCAACTGATCCAATTGCTGGTGTATATACATGTTTATAATCCATTTTTAGTTCTTTATCCTGAATATATCGTTCAACAATTCTTTTAATTGTTGCACCGTTTGGAAGCCAAAGTGGCATACCTGCTCCTACAAGATTATCAGTAAAAAATAACTTTTGAGCTTTTCCAATTTTTCTATGGTCCCTTTCTTTTGCCTCTTCAAGTTCAGTTAAATGATTTTCTAAATCTTCTGGTGTATCAAAGCATACTCCATATATTCTTTGAAGCATTTTATTTTTAGAATCTCCTTTAAAATAAGCTCCAGATACTTTTAAAAGTTTAAAATACTTAAGTTCTTTTACAGTATCAACATGTGGTCCACGACATAGATCAGTAAAATCTCCTTGAGTATAGCATGAAATAATAGTATCATCACTCATATTATTAATTAAATCCACTTTATAAGGATCATCACCAAATTTTTCTAATGCTTCAGATCGAGTTAATTCTTCTCTATAAATTCTCTTACCATCCTTAGCAAGTTTTTTCATCTCTTTTTCTATTTTAGGTAAATCTTCATTGGTAATAGTATTGTCACCTAAATCTATATCATAGTAAAAACCACTTTCTATTACAGGTCCTACCCAAAATTTAGCGTTTGGATACAAATGCTTTACTGCTTGTGCTAAAAGGTGAGCACAACTATGATTTTTAATACTTAGTTTTTCATCATTTTTAATATTTATCATTATCTTTCACTCCTACTTTGTTTTTTTAATTCTCTTATTTTTTCTTTTTCAATCAAATTTTGTTTCATTCCAGGTTTACTTTCTGGCCTAAATCTTAATTCTTTTATAACTTTATTTTTATATTTTTCATTTCCCTCTTCTTTACATATTACTAAAAGCCTATCCAGTTCATAATCAGTAAGTTCACTGAAATTAATATTAGTCAAGTCTAGTTCTTTTTTTTCATACATATCTATACTAGCATTCGTAATATAAAAACTATCTGCTGTACTTTCATCAAGTTTTATAATTAAAGGATTTTTAAAAGCTAAGACAAAACCATTTCTGTCCGTGACTAAAACGACTTCTCCACTTGTAACTTCATCCATTTTTACATCAAAAATAGATAAATATCTTATATTAAACATTAAAGTAAATTCAGTATGAGTAAGCTTATTTAAATTATCACCATTAATATAGTAATAATGAGATAAAAACTTACCTATTGTAATTTTATACTTTTCAACCTTTTTAAATTCCTTTATTGTCACTTAATCACCTCTTAGAAAAAAAATACACTCCCCGAAAGGAGCGTATTAACGCGGTACCATCCTTATTTTTACTCTAAATTATAACGGTATTACCGGAGTTTATTTCTAAATCTGCTCATAGGTAGTAATAAATAAAATAATTATTAGTTTACACCAACCACTAACTCTCTAAAAATTATAGTTATTTACCATGTCCTAATCATTGCATTTCAATATAATTATATTACTTTTTTTTAATTGTATCAATCTTTTTAGTAAAGATTTTTAAACTAATAACACTTACTTTATAATTTTTTAGTAATTTTATCTTTATAGTAGAACTTAACCCTTAATAAAAAAAGATTAGACATAAATGCCTATTCTTCTCTTATAAATGCCTTACACTTTTTATTTAATTTATCCATTATTTCTTTTGTTACATTAGCTATTTCTTCTGATGTTAAAGTCTTATCTCCACCTATTTTATATCTAAATGTCACAGATTTTTTACCTTTTTCTATTGGGCTTCCCTTATATTCATCAACAAATTCTATTTCTTTTACTGATGACTTTATAGTTTTTACTATTTTATCCCAAGATATTTTTTCATCTACTATTACTGATAAGTCTTTTTGAACAAGTGGATATTCAGGTAATTTTTTATATTTATTAGTCCTAGAAGGATATGGAATAAATTTATCCATTTGAAGTTCAAACAAAGCAATATTTATTTTTTTAATTCCCAAATCTGTCATTGTTTTTAAAGAAACAAGTCCAAGTTTTCCTACCTTTTCATTTCTTACATAAATATTTAAAAAGCCTTTAGGATCTGCCCATTTTTCTTTTTCTTCTTCTCTAAATCTAAATTCTTCCATATGAGTATAACTTGATATATTTTCTAAAACTCCTTTTACATCAATAAATATATCCTTAGGATCTTTTCCAACTACTGCTCCTGTTAAATATTTCTTTTGAATCGGAAGTACTTCTTTTTCTCCATCAGACTCTTCATCATTTTTACTAAATACTTCAGCTACTTCAAATAATTTAAAATTATCATAATATCTTAAGTTTTTAATAATGCTATCAAGCATACCAGGTATTAAACTATTTCTTAAATATCTATATTCTGGTGAAGGTGGAGCTTCAAGTTCTAGAAGGTCATCTGTGTTTTCTTCAGTTTCATTTAAATATTTTTCATGTACCCATGGATATGTAAATATTTCATAAAAATTACATCTTTTTGCTAAGTACTCTTTTATACTTCTTTCTAAATTTACATTTATTTGATTTACAGCATGTGTAAAGTTTACTGGAAGTGGTTTTTCTTCAAAATTATCATATCCATAAAGTCTTGCAATATCACCTAGAACATCATCTTTTATAGATACATCTCCTGTTGATCTAAATACAGGAGCAAGCACTTTGTAAGTATTATTCTTATATTCAAAATCATAACCTAGATTAGTCAAAATTTCTTCAATTTTTTCTTTTTCTATTTTAGTTCCTAAACGTTCATCTAAGAACTTTTCTTCTACTTCAATTTCAGCTCTTTTAGTTTTATTTAAATAAAGGTCATTATAAGCCACAATTTCTATTTCAGGAAATAATTCTTTAAATAGTTTTATTGATAAATTTATTCCAAGTGATATTCTTTCAGTATCTATTCCTTTTTCATATCTAATAGATGCATCTGTTTTTTCATCAAATCTTTTACCAGTTTTTCTAATAGTACCTTTATCAAAATTAGCCATTTCTAAAACTATTCCGCGAGTTTCAGGAAGAACTGAGTCTTTTTTACCACCTTTAATTCCTGCGAGTCCAAGTACTTCTTTTTCATCACTAATTACTAAGTCATCTGTAGTTAAATCTATATAATTATCATCTAAAAGAAGTAATTTTTCGCCTTCTTTAGCATTTCTAACTATTATTTTTTCGCCTTCAACATGAGTTTTATCATAGGCGTGACATGGTTGACCTGTAGATAGCATTACATAATTTGTTATATCTACAACAGCATTGATTGGTCTCATGCCTGCTGCTATTAGAGCCTGTTTCATCCACATTGGAGATTGTTTATCATAAACTCCATCCATTTCTACTAAAACACATCTTTTACATAAATCTTTATTTTGAATCTCTAGTTTATACTCTTTTAAATTAGAAGTATCAAGTTCTATTTCTTCTTTCACTTCTTTTAATGGAACATTATAAATTGCTGAAAGCTCTCTTGCTATTCCTAAATGTCCCCATAAATCTGGTCTATTAGTAAGTGATTTATTATCTATCTCAAATATTACATCATCCATTTCTATTAAATCTGATACCTTTTGGCCTGGATAACAATCTATTTTTAAATCAATAATTTCTTCTTCACTATTTACTGGGAAAAAGTCAGATAAATATACTTCATCAGGGTTACAAATCATACCGTAAGATGATACACCACGCATTTTAGTTTCTGTAATCTTAACAGGCTGTCCTTCTCCGTGCCATACTACAACTGAACCTGGAAGAGATATTACAACCATTTCTCCAGCATATAAATTTATTCCACCACAAACTATTTGTACTGGTTTTTCTTCCCCTATATCTACCATACACACTTTTAATTTATCAGCATTAATATGTGGTTTTACTTCTAATATTTTGCCTACTATTATTTTATCATATAATTTTTTACAATCTATAACTTTTTCTACTTCAACTGTTCTAACAGTTAAATCAGTTGCTATTTTTTCTGCAGTTAAGTCTTCAGGTAAATCTATATATCTTTTAAGCCATTTTAGTGATACTCTCATAACTTCCTCCTTATTTAAATTCCTTTAAAAATCTTAAATCAGCACTGTGAAATAATCTTACATCATCTACTCCATAACGCATCATAACAAGCCTATCAAGTCCAATATTAATATAAAAACCTGTCCAAGTATTTGGATCTAACCCTGCACTTTTCAATACATTAGGATGAATTACACCACCTGGCATTACTTCAATCCAGCCGTTATTATTACAAACCCTGCATCCTTTACCAGAGCATACTAGACACTCCATATCAATCTCATATCCTGGTTCAGTAAATGGAAAGAATCCTTCGCGCATACGTACATTTACTTCTCTTCCAAATACTTTTTCTAGAATTGTTTTTATCATTACAAGTCCTGATGAAAAAGATAGGTTTTTATCTACTATTAAAGCTTCATATTGAAAAAATGCTCTTTCATGTCTTGCATCTGTAGTTTCATTTCTATATACTCTTCCTGGATATACAAATCTACATGGTGCACCATACTTTTGTAAATATCTTACAGAACCTCCAGTAAGGTGTGGTCTTAAACATAATCTTTCAGCACCACTTTTGTTTTCTGTTCCTTTAATCCAGTAAGTATCCATAGATTGTCTAGCTGGATGATCTTTTGGAAAGTTTAAATTATCAAAACCATACTTCTCTGAAGTAATATCATCTTCAGAAAAAACTTCAAAACCTAATGACAAAAAAGCATCATTTAAGTCATAACACATTTGTGTAATAGGATGAAGTGCTCCATCATTAACTTTTTTTCCAGGTATAGTTAAGTCAAATTCATCGTCTATAACACTTTTTAAAGATATTATTTCATCTTCTTTTTCTTTAAATTTTTCTTCAAAAAGATTTTTTAATTCATTAACACCTTTACCAAACTCTTTTTTTTCTTCTGGACTTAGTTCTTTCATTTTACTATATAAAGAAGTAATAAGTCCCTTTTTTCCAATGTACTTTACCTTTAAATCATTTAAATTATCAATTGAATTAGTACCATTTAAATCACTAAGCATTTCATTTTTTAACTTTTCCATATAATCCTCCTTTAAAATAAAAAAGTAGTACCAAAAGGACGAGTTTCCCCGTGGTACCACCTTAATTTATACTTATTCTCTTAACGCGAGTAACGTTTATGCTAAAGAGTGAATTCATAAGTTTTTATTTAGAAGTTTTCACCAACCACTTCTTCTCTTAAAATAAATAATCTTATTACTATGTTCTTATTATCGCACATTTCTTTTATATTATAAGATATAAACAAAATTATTGCAAGTTATTTTTTTGCTCCAATCTTACGAACTTTATCTTCATCTATTAGTATTTTATCACAATCTTCATCTAAAGAAATAGTTTCTAATTTTTCACAAGCACTTTCAAGAATAGCTTGAATTCCTTTAGCTCCCATTCCTGCTTCATATGCTTTTTGTGCAATATTTTTTATAAAATCATCATCAAATATTAAATCTATTCCTTTTTTACTATAAAAATATTTTTTTAATACTAAAGGACTAATAATAGACTCTTTAGATATCTTTTCTAAATCTTGTGGTAATAAATCCTTAGTTTTAACGTGAGCATTTATTCTAAAAACTAAAGAATCATCAAATCCTAAATTCATCAAATACGAAGCAAAATCTTCCGATTTTTTATTATTTTGTACACCAAACCCTAAATAACTATTTACCTTTTTTTCCACTTTTTCAAAATCTCCAACCAATATAATTGTAACCTTTGAAATATCAAAATCAAACTCTTTTACTTCCTCACCCTCATTTATTGTACCTGTAACTTTATCATTACAATCTAAAAAACTAACAATGTTTCTTTGAATAAATTCTTTATAAATATCTCTTACATCATCTTGCTCTAATATTTTATTTATTTCATCAATTACTATAATACCACGTTCTGCCTTTTGTATATCATAATTTGTCTTTATTAACAAATCACCATATATACCAAATGCTCCACGTTGATTATAAGTATCTTCATTAAATGAGAAAGCATCCAATTTAACAAGTGGAAGATCTAAATACTCAGATATCTGTTTTATAATTTCTTTTTTACCTGTTCCTTTTTTTCCAGAAATTAATATATTCTTTTTGTCATACTTTGCAAGCTTTAAATCTTCATTATCAGAAAATATCATTTGATTATGTAATACTAAATTACAAAGTCTGTTAACTGCATCATCTTGAGCTACGACCTTTTCTTTTATTGACTCTTTCATATCATTTTCGTTAACACTTTTGGCATCTAAAACTTCAGGTTCTT
>CAJONL010000092.1 GCA_905235875.1 uncultured Bacilli bacterium | reverse complement strand
TATATTTTCTATTTCTAATTTCTAATACTAATTTAAAATATGAATAATTAGTTTTTTTATATTTATAAGAATACACCTTTTTATTTATTTTTTTTATATACCATACTTCCCCATATACTAGTCCTTTTGATCTTTGCTTTTTTATTATCTCATCATTTCTAGTTATATTTCCTGTAACTATAATATCTCCTTTTTTTACATAGTCCCCTATATTCTTTACTATTTCACCACTTGTTACATTAAGTTTTCTTATATATCCATTTTTAGTAGCAATAATATTAGTTTCTTTTTTTATATATTTCTTTTCTTTTTTTTCTTTTCTTTCAATTACTTTTACATTTAAATAAACTCCATCATATTTAAGCTCTAACCATTCTATCTTTGACTTATTATTTTCTATAATACTATTTTTAACCTTATTTAAACTATTAAAACTCTTCTTAAATGTAAATGGCTTTATATTTTCTTTATATAATTCTTTAATTATTTTATTTTTCAAACTATTTGTATCAGTATCTACATTTATATATAAAGTATTAAAAGATAATAATATAATAAAAAACATAAATATTAGTACAGAAAATAATTCATACTTATATTTATTATATTTATCTATTATATTAATCCTACCAGTTTTACCTATTATTTTCATATTTTTATATTTATTTTTAATATTTAGGTAATCACTATAATCTAATTTAATAATTAATCCATCTTTTACTTTTTTAGTACTATAAATATTTATATTTAAATTTAATATATAATTAATTACTTCTTTTATATTTTCTTTTATTAAAATATTTATATAGCTTTTCACTTTATCCCCCTAGGTCTATATTTTTAATACTTCCTTTTATTAATAATTCATCATCTAAACTTTTAGAAAGTTCTAAACAAGATCCTTTTATTTTAATAAGGCCATCTTGAGTTTTTATTAAAACAAGATCATCTTCAAAAATTAATATTTTTTCATAATTAATTATATCTAATAAGTTATTTTCTATTATCATTTTAGTTTTATTACTATAGTATTTACTCAATAAATTTCTAAACATAAAATCTCCTTTTATTAAATAATATGTATATTAGAAAGAAAAAGAATTAGAAATAATTCTAATTCTAGCAATAATAACCGTTTATAACTCTTCTTACCAAAGTACCAAAATATATACCTGATTGATAAATATAAAGTATAAAAAAAGTAATTATGATAGTATATATTAATAGTAATAAAATTTTAATTATTATATTTTTATTAGTTAAAGTCCACATAAATCATTTAGTACTATTCTTCTTATAGATGTACCAAAGTTTTGCCCTATTTCATAGAGTGTTTTAAAGGAAGAAAGTGCTGCTGTAACAATTGATGGAGTAATAGCAAAACCACCAAAAATATTTTCTAATTCATAACGAGTTAGCTTTTTATCGGCATTTAACAGGTCTTGTATAACCATCTAGTGTTCCAACTCCGAAAAGGGCTGCTGCTATGGCACCGATAACTGCCCAAACGGATACTCCTCCTTTTATTTTTAAAAGTTCATTTTTAGATAACCTCAATTATACCATCCTCCTTTATTACATATTTCTTATTAAATAAGTTTATATTACTATTACGATGTGATATCAATATAATTATTTTATCTTTATATTGTTCTAGTATATTTTTTAATATAATTTTTTCTTCTTTAATAGATATTTCATTAAATACTTCATCTAAAATTAAAACTTCATTATTTTTTAAAAGAGCCCTAGTTAAAATAAGTTTACATTTTTCACCACCTGATAAATTTGAAGCATATTCATCAATTAAATAATTATAACCTCCTTTCTTTTTAATTATTTTATTAAATAACGTTAACTTAGTGCACTTATTTATTTTTGTTTTATTATTACTAACTAGAGACAAATTATAACCTATAGAACCTTTAAAAATTACATCATGACTACTTACATAAGTAATTTTTTCTCTTAAAAAGTATGGACTATAATCTAGAATATTAATATTATCTATCTTAATAGTACCATCTGAGGGGTATATATTTTTTAAAAGAAGTTTTACTAATGTAGTTTTACCTATACCTGACGTGCCGCTTAGATAGATTTTATCTTTTTTATTAATTACAAAGTTTATATTATTTAAAATATTATTATAAGAAACATTTTTATAGATTATTTTATTTATTTTACTATATTTCTTAGTACTTTCTTTTTCCTTTTTTAAGTTAATTAATTCAAGTACTCTATCTACTTTATCTTCATTTATTTTATAATTTATTATAGACGGCAGAATATTATTAATAAATGAAAGAATCAAATAGTATAAAGAAGAAAATAGTACTATGTCACTTATATTACTTGAAAATCTATATACTAGATATATTATTATTACATAGGAAATATCTTTTATAAATGAAATAATAAAATCATATTTATTATTTTTTTTATAATATTTTTTTTCACTATATTTTAAATATTTATACTTAGTATTAAGTTTGCTCTTAACTATATTGTTAATATTTAAATTTTTAATAGTGTATATTCCCTGAAGAAGTTCTATTAAATAGGAGCTATATTTTATATTATTTACTCTATAAGGCATAAAAAAATCTTTATAAATATATTTATATCTATTAGTTATAATAAAAATTAAAAGTACTGTTAAGAATACTAATGCACCTATAAAATAGTTTAAAAATATCATATAAATAATAATTATAATAATTAAAAATAAATCTATAAATGATAATATAAAAGTATTAATTAGAGCATCTTTAAAGACTTCTATATCAGATATAATATTTATTATTTCTCCTTTAGATTTAGTAGAAAAATAACTATAAGGGAGGCAAAATAAATGATTAAAGAAAGTATTAGTTATTTTACTATCTATGCTTAAATTAAGTTTAAGTACTAATATGTTTTTTACATAAGAAATAATATTTTTAGTAATTGATATAACTAAATAAAATACAAAAATAATAAATACAAAATAAGTATTACTATTATATATAAGTATTAAATTTAAATAATAACTAAATACAAGCGATAAAATTATAAATATACTAGATAAAAAAAGAGTTTTTACTATAGCATTCATATTATCCTTTAATATATTCTTAATGAACTTTTTAAGTTTGTTATCAGTTTTTACATTATAATTTTTCTTAAATATAAGAAATACACCTGTAGATATTTTTAAGAAAAAGGATATATCAATTTCCTTAATACCAGATGAGGGGTCCATAATAATTATTTTTTTTCTTTTAAAGTCTACTTTATAAATAACTATAAAATGAAAATAGTTTTTATTTACAATTACATGAGCTATTATAGGGAAAGACTTAATTTTAGATACTTTTGTTTTAATTCCAAAACATGTAACATTATATGCTTTCGCCATTTTAACTATATCATATGCATTGTAATCACAAGACTTAAAATTAATACTTTTAAGAAGCTTTTCCCTATCTGGTTTAATATTAAAGTACATCAAAATAGTTTCAAGGCATGCTATAGAACAGTCATTTTGATTTTGTTGTAATACATAATTATATCTTCTTATCATTTCACCTCCCTATTATACTATAGAGACATAAAAGTATTTTTCCCTCATTTTTTTACAAAAAAAGTACTGATTTAAAATCAGCACTTAGAATTTCTATGAGCCATAGTAATAGTTGGTTACATTAGAACGATATACAGCATAATATTTATTACTTGAATCTAGAGTAATTGTAGTATCACTTGGCGATACACCATTTGTAGTAGACATTGTTCCAGGAGTTTTTGCAAGTCCTGCATATTTATTATTATGTGTACCTACACTGCTTCTTACTTCAGTTGGTATTTCAACTGTACAACTAGATCCAGATTCTACTGTACAATCTAGTTCAGATGTACTTATTTGAGTCACTCCATTTTCACTACTCTTTTGATAATATATTGTTGCAGAATAATGTGGTTTCCATTGTGCATAAAGTGTTACTTCACTTTCCGTAGGGAATGCTGTTGTTACATCTTCATTTTCTTCATAGCATGTACCTCCACCATTAGCCTGTGTACACCATTTATCAAATACAGCATCTTCTTTTACATAATCATTTGGACTTATATATGATTCTTCGTCATAAATATGAGTACTATCTTCCATTTTATCTTGTTCTTCATCTTCAAGAGTTCCTCCATTAGCATTATAATGAACTGTCGTTTCATTTGGCACAAAGTTTACATTACCTGAAATATTATGTTTATATCTAACACCATCATAATTTTGGCTTATTAATCCTACTGGTATTAAACTTGTTCCAACATATCCATTTATCCATGTATCCTCTGCAAACGGTCCTTGTCTAGATGAATCAGCAAATAATCCTGGATTATCTTGTCCTTCAACGTGATTATTTGTAGAAGTTAACGTTAGATACGGCTGTGAAGTTATAGGTGAGCCCCAGCCTATTGTATATGTTCCATATTTATATCCCTTTGGCACTTTAATACTTAAACTTGGGGACAAATATGGAAATCCTGTAGATTCAGCACCAGTTAGTGCAATTTTTGTTCCCGCAATTTCATTTCCTGTTACTTTTATATTACTATCGTCACTATTTGAAAAAGTAAATCTTTGAGCACAACTTGATTCATCATAGCATGCATTAGTTTTATACATTGCTGTACTTCCTGATGTTCCAGTTGTTTTTAATGAAACATCTATTTTATCACTTGCATATTTTACTCCATTTTTTGCTAAATGCATACAGAAATATCCTGAGTTATATCCTATTCCAACAGTATCAGTTCCTGATTGATTTATATCGAATCCTTCCCATGAATTTTCACAAGTTGCATTTGCATCTTTCCACTGTGCATATAAAGTAATTGATGTTGTAGCTGGCCATATATCTTTTGCTAAAGATGTACCATATTGAGTACCAGTACCATTAGCTTTAGTATTCCATCCACTAAATGCATATCCACTTCTTGTGAATGAGTTAGGTACTGATAAAATAGCATCATATGTTTTAGTTTTACTTGCTGTTGTTCCTGTACCACCATTTGCATTAAATGTTATTGTTGTTGTATTTGGCCTAAATCTTATATTTGATGATTGTCTTATAGCATAATGTTGCTCAGTATTTTCAGTTTTTCTAGTTGCTAGCCCAGCAGATTGTAAATTAAAATTCATATATCCACTTACCCATGTATCTGATGCATATGGACCTTTAGTTGAAGAATTAAACGCAGGATCATCATTTTCAGTAGTATAATTATATTTAAAAAAGCCAGTAGCTGTAGGACCATTTATCGGAAACAAAGAACTAGGATATCCAACAGTATTAGAATAATACCTATAACCCTTTGGTGCCTTTACTTTCATTGGTGGAGCTACATAAAAATAATGACCATAGCTTTCATCACTTAGACTATAATTCCTTGATGCATAGCCTGTTGAAGCACTAGCACCAACCTGAACATATGAAGGTTGATTAGATGAAAATTTAAAAGATCTAGAATTGTCTCGATAATTCTTAAACAAAGCATTTGAATTGTTACTTTGACTTGGAGTAGTATAAGGCGTCACTGTTATAACAGCAGAAACATATTTAGTTGACGCAGTACATTCTGATGTAGTACACTTAGCCAAATTCACAGCCATAGCACCTGAAGTAAAACCTCTACTTTCACTAAAAGCACTACTTAATGTATAACCATTTAAATCTGTA
>CAJONL010000091.1 GCA_905235875.1 uncultured Bacilli bacterium | reverse complement strand
TATCAAAATGCAGGATATGAGGATAAAGGTATTCTTATTAACTTTAGTTGTTCTAAGAATAAATAATTGACAAATTTATAAAATAATATTATACTTTAAGCGTATTTAAACAAATCGTTGATTTAGAGGAGTAAGTAATTTGAAACTTATAGAAAGTATCTGGTTTGTGGAAAGATATAGTGAATAATTACTGAATGGACTAAAGAGAGATTTTCTGAAATAATATTAGGAAAATACGAGATACTTCACTCGTTACAAAGGAAGCATGTATGATGGTACATGATTTTAATTTAGGTGGCTAAACGTACTCTTGTCCTATTTTAGGATGAGAGTTTTTATTTTAAAGGAGGGATTAATATGATTAAATTTTTTAGACGGTGGTGTTTAAATACATAGATTAATAAAAATATAAAAGGAAGGAAGATATTTATGAAAAAAACAATGATTACAGGTGTACAACCAACAGGTAATTTTACTTTAGGTAATTATATTGGAGCAATTAAAAACTTTGTAAAGCTTCAAAAAGATTATAACTCTTACATCTTTATAGCAGACCTACATGGTATAACTACATATCAAAATCCAGAAAAAATAAATAATACTATTCTAGATCTAGCAGCAATTTATCTTGCCTGTGGAGTAGATCCAAAATACACTAATTTTTTTATTCAAAGTGAAGTAGATGAACATAGTGCTTTAGGTTTTATAATTGCATTTCAATGTAGAATAGGTGAGCTTTCACGTATGACTCAGTATAAATCTAAAAAGGAAAAACAAGGAAAAGATGGAATAGACCTAGGGCTATTAATCTATCCTGCACTTATGGCAGCTGATATTTTATTATATGATGCAGAAATTGTACCAGTAGGATCAGATCAAAAACAACATATAGAAATAACAAGAGACTTGGGAGAGCGTTTTAATAAAAGATATGGAAAGACTTTTAAACTTCCTGAATACTATATTCCAGAAGTAGGAGCTAAAATAATGAACTTACAAAATCCAAATGAAAAAATGAGTAAATCTTCTCCTAAAAATGATAAAGGAACTATATTTATTCTAGATGATATTAAAGTAACAAAGAAAAAAATAATGAGTGCTGTAACTGATACTGATAATAAGATAGTATTTGATGAAGAAAATAAACCTGGTATTTCTAATTTACTTTCAATTTATTCTAGAGTTACAAATATTGAAATTAAAGAATTAGAACAAATATTTAAAAACAGTAGTTATAAAGAATTTAAGGAGTCTTTGGCAAATGAAATAGAAAAATTTATATTACCTATACAAGAAAAATATAAAAAGTATAGATATAGTTCTGAACTATATAGTATACTAGAAAAAGGAAGAGAAAATGCTAAAGTTTATGCTTCAAAAAAATTAAATGAAGTAAGAAATAAAATAGGATTAAAGATTTAGCATATAAAAGGAGGTATTATGAAACCAGAAATGTTAAAAAAAGGAGATAAAGTTGCCATTGTTTCTTTATCAAGTGGCATACTTGGAGAACCTTTTATAAAACATGAACTTAACCTTGGAATAAAAAGATTAAAAGAATTTGGACTAATTCCAGTATTTATGCCTAATTCATTAAAAGGAGTAGAATTTATAAAAAACAATCCAGAAGCAAGAGCAGATGATTTAAAAGAAGCTTTTAAAAATGATGAAATAAGAGCAATTATTTGTGCAATTGGTGGAGATGATACCTATAAAACTATTCCATATTTTATGGAAGATAAAGAGTTTATAGATATAGTAAAAAAGTGTCCAAAGATATTTCTTGGGTTTTCAGATTCTACTAATAACCACTTTATGTTAAATAGACTAGGGCTTAATACTTTTTATGGACAAGCATTTATTACAGATCTAGCAGAATTAGATAATAATATGCTACCTTATACCAAAGAAAACTTTGAAAAATTATTTAAAGATGAAAAGGAATATGAAATAAAATCTAGTCCGGTTTGGTATATGGAAAGAGAAGACTTTAGTGAAAAAGCAGTAGGTACTCCTAGAATAATAAATAAAGAAAGGCATGGTTTTGAAACTATAAACGGAAATGGAATAAAAACTGGAGCTCTTTATGGTGGATGTATAGAAAGTATATATGATTCATATATAGGTAAAAGATATGGAGAAGAAAATAAAATATATGAAAAATATGGTATACATTTAACTGAAGATGAATGGAAAGATAAAATCTTATTTTTAGAAACAAGTGAAGAAAAACCTACACCAGAAAAATTAGAAATAATGCTTTTAGAGCTAAAAAAAAGAAATATACTTAATCAAGTAAAAGGAGTACTCGTAGGAAAACCAATGGATGAAACCTATTACGAAGAATATAAAGAAATATATAAAAAAGTATTTAGTGATATAGATACACCAGTTTTATATAATTTAAATTTTGGACATGCTACTCCTAGATGCATTCTTCCATATAGTGCTCTTACAACTGTAGATTTTGATAATAAAAAAGTTTTTATTAAAGAAAGTTATGTAAAAAGTAGGTAAAGTATAATGAAAATATATATAATTGGACCAGTAGGTAGTGGAAAAACAACTCTTTCTAAAGCATTATCTAAAAAATATAATATAAAATATTATGAACTTGATAAAGTATCTTGGGATGATGATAATGGTAATATTAAAAGAACAGATGAAGAAGCATTAAAAATATTTAATAAAATACTAAATAATCCATCATGGATAATCGAAGATGTAGGAAGAGATAAGTTTAAAAAAGGAAGAGATGAATCTGATATAATTTATTACTTAAAACAATCTAGATTAAAAGCTTATTATAGAGTTACAAAAAGATGGATAAAACAAAGACTTGGAAAAGAAAAATATAACCATCCTCCAACTTTTAAACAGTTTCTATACTTTATATCTACAGTTAATAAATATTATAAAACGGAAAAAGATAAATTAAAAGATTTAGAAAAGTATAAAGATAAAGTTATATATTTAAATAATAAAGATATAAAGAAACTATTAATAGAAGAATAATTCTTCTATTTTTTTAAAAAAATATTGCGAACATAAATTTGTTTTGTTATAATTAATATATAGCTAATAAGAATAGGGGGATTGATAACAATGAAGCAAGATAAGATGCATTTAATTAATAAACTATTTAAAAATGAGACAATAAGAACTATATGGGATAAAGAAGAGGAAAAATATTATATTAGTGTTATAGATGTAGTTGGCGTTATTACAGAAAGTAGTAATCCAAGAAATTATTGGAAGGTTTTGAAATATAGGTTAAAACAAGAAGGAAATGAGTCGGTTACAAATTGTAACCAACTGAAATTAAAAGCTTCTGATGGTAAGTATTATAATACTGATGTTGTTGATATAGAAGGTATGTTTAGAATTATTGAATCAATACCTAGTAAAAATGCTGAATCTATAAAACAGTGGCTTGCTAAATTAGGAAAAGAACGTATAGATGAAACTTTTGATCCATCTCTGACAGTAAAAAGATCTATTGATTTATATAGAACAAAGGGCTATAGTGAAAAATGGATTTCAAAAAGAAT
>CAJONL010000090.1 GCA_905235875.1 uncultured Bacilli bacterium | reverse complement strand
TAATAAATTCATACCTAAACCCTCCATTTATTTTAAGAATTCGTCTACACTTTTTAATCTTTCGTCTATTTCTGTAAGTGATATTTGATGATGTTTAACATCTTCTTTAGTATCACTTTCTTCTTTTATATCACCAATACTATCTTTTTTATCATTATAATCTTCGAGTACTTTTTCTATAAATACATCTATTATTTTTTCTTTGTTTATAGTAGATCCCGTTTTATATCTATCAGATATAGATACTTCAGTAGATTTAATTTTATCTATTACTAAACTTTCGTATTTTAATCCAAAATATGTTTTATTATCTACTATAAATGTATTAAGGACTTTGTATGGATTAGATTTTACTTCTCTTAAAAGTAAAAGTCCTCTTCTTGCTCTTGAAGTTTTTTCAAACTCTATTAATCGTACTCTTTTAGCAGTACTATTATCAGTAAATATTGTAACATATTCTTTAGTATTATCAAAACATATTCCTGATACTACATAATCATCTTTTAAATTAATAGCTTTTACACCGCTTGATTTAATTCCAGAGATAGGAACTTCTTCTTTATCAAACCATAATCCATATCCATTATGAGTTGAAATAAATATATCATTATAATCATCTATAAAACTATTTATAACTAAATCATTATCTTTAAGTTTCATACAAGATATTGGTTTAGTATAACGACTTACTTTAAATAATGATAAACTTGTTCTTTTTATCATACCATTTTTACTTATTAAAACTATATTTTTATTAGATTCAAAATCTTTTATAGGTATAGCGCTAATAATTACTTCATTTTCACTGGTTTTTATAATATTACTAATATGTTTACCAAGAGATTTCCATTTTATATCAGGTATTTCATATACAGGAAGATATAAATAGTTCCCTAAATTAGTAAATAATAAAAGTGTATCTTTAGTATTTTGTTTATAAAGGCCTATTACATAGTCTCCTTCTTTAATACTAGGTTCTTCATTTTCATTATAACTTCTTTTAGAAGTTCTTTTTACGTACCCATCACGAGTTACTAAGACTATTACATCTTCTTTAGGAATCATAGCATCTTCATCTATTTTTATATGTGCTTCATCTTCATTTATAACTGTTTTTCTAGGTATTGCATATTCTTTTTTAATACCCTTAAGTTCATTTTTCATTACTTTTTTAAGTTCATTTTCATCTTCGAGTATTTTAGTAAGTTCTCCAATTATAAATATTAAATTCTTTATTTTTTCTTCAAGAATTGTAATATCAGTATTAGTAAGTCTATATAGTTGTAAAGTTACAATAGCCTCAGCTTGTTCAATAGTAAAGTCATATTTTTTTACTAAATTATCTTTAGCATCACTTTTATTTTTACTTGCTCTAATTGTTTTAATTACTTCATCTAAAATTGATATTGCTTTTACTAGTCCTTCATTAATATGAAGTTCTTTTTTAAAAGTATCTAAATCAAAACGAGTTCGATTAATAACTACACTTTTGTAATGTGCTAGATGAGCATCTATTATTTCAAGAAGTCCTAAAAGTTTAGGCCTACGATTAACTATGGCAATCATATTATAGTTGTAAGTTGTTTGAAGATCTGTATTCTTATATAAATAATTTAAAATCAGATCAGGATTAGCAGTAGATTTTAAATCTATTACAATTCTAATTCCTTCTTTATCTGTTTCATCACGTACTTCTGATATACCATCTATTTTTTTATCAATTCTTATTTCATCTATTTTACGTACTATGTTAGGCTTTAATACTTCAAATGGTATTTCAGTAACAATAATACTAGTTTTACCTTTTTCTTTTACTAAAGATGTTTTAGCCCTTAGTGTAACTCTTCCACGTCCTGTTCTAAATGCTTTTTCTATTTCTTTTTTATTAAAAGCTAAACCTCCAGTTGGAAAGTCAGGCCCCTTTACTATTTCCATTATTGTATCAAGCCTTGAATTAGGGCTATCTATTCTTTTGATTGTTGCATCAATTATTTCACCTAAGTTATGTGGTGGAATATTTGTTGCATAGCCTGCACTAATACCAGTTGTACCATTTACTAAAAGATTAGGAAACTTTGCTGGAAGAACGGTAGGCTCAAGCTCTGTATCATCGAAATTTGGTGCCCAGGAAACTGTATTTTTATCTATATCTTTTAAAAGCTCAGTACTTACTTTAGCAAGACGTGCTTCAGTATAACGCATTGCCGCAGGACTATCACCATCTATTGAACCATTGTTACCTTGCATATCTATATATGGTGTATTTTGTTTCCACCATTGACTCATTCTAACCATTGCTTCATAAATAGAAGTATCTCCATGAGGATGGTAATTACCCATTATATTACCAACTGCTTTTGCTGACTTTTTATATGCTTTATCATATGTATTATGATCTCTATGCATTGCATATAAAATTCTTCTTTGAACTGGTTTTAAACCATCTCTTACATCTGGTAGTGCTCTATC
>CAJONL010000089.1 GCA_905235875.1 uncultured Bacilli bacterium | reverse complement strand
TGCAGCTACATCTTCAGAATGTACTTATACATATAAATGGTATTCAAATACGAATAATAGTACAACTGGAGGGACAGAAATAAGTGGTGCTACAAGTAATACATATACAATTGATAAATCATTAGTAGGAAAATATATTTATGTAGAAGTAATAGCTTCAGCACCTAATCATAATGATGTTACGGTAAAAGATATTACTACAGCAACTAAAAATACTTCTGCAACAGTAGCAAAACAAAATCTTTCTGTTACTACAACAAATTATAGTGGAGTTTATGATGGAAGCGCTCATTATGCGACAGTAAAAGTTACTAGTCCAAACTGGAATGGTTCTACAATAGTATCTGGAGAGAGTACAAGTTATGGACAAAATGTAACAACTGCTGGAGTAGTAAACAATTCATATAATTTAAAACCTGGTTATTCTGATTATACAAATGGAGCAAAGACAGTTTATTATAAAGTAACTGGAGGAACATATTATAACGATAAGACAGGAAGTGCAACTGTATTAATATCAAAATCAATTTTTTCACCTAAGCTTGAAATGACAATACCAAGTGAAAAAGCTATTTATAAAGCAGGTGATGTTATAACATATAACATTAAAGTAACTAATAATGATGATTTTTCTATTAAAAATATAATAATTGAAGATCCTAATGCTACACTTACAACTTCTACTGGATATACAATTGTTAATAATAAAGCTGAGATTACTTCTTTGCCTGCAGGTTCAAGTGTTACAATTATAGCTACTAAAACTATTACAGGAAATGATGTTAATACATTTAATAATACTGCTAAGCTAGTAAGTGCTTCTGCTGATAATGCTGATTTAACAGGTAATGAAATAAAAGTTTCTAAGTCTGTTAACATTCAATCGCTAATAAAAATTACAAATACTGTAAGAGGTAATGTTGCTGAACCTGATTTATATTTTAAATATAAAGTAGTTATAAATGGATCCAGTAATGCAACTTATACTATATCAGGTCAAAGTTATTCAGGTACTGGAGCTCAAACAGTATACTCAGTAGGAAGAGATAATTATGTATGGTTGAAACACAATGAATTTGTTACAATAGGTACTGGTAATAGTGATAGTAAAATTACACCTGGTACTAGTTATACTATTTCATTAGTTAATAACGATGATTATTATACATATATAAATGGTGGAACTACTAATAGTAAAACTACTGGTACAAAAAGTGTTAGTAGTAGTAACAATACTAATATTGAAAGTTTTGTAAATACTAAAGATCAAACTGTACCTACAGGAATTAAAACTAATATTCCACTTCCATATGCTTTAATGGTATTTATACCTTGTCTTGTAATCTTTATAATGACAATAAAAAAAAGAAAAAACTTGGTTAATTATGATAATTTTGATTAATAAAAAAATACATTATCTTGCGGATAATGTATTTTTAAGTTTAAAAACATGTTATTTCTTTTTTACAAGTACTATTTTTTTGTCATTTTCTTTAAATTCTAAGTTTTCCTTTTTCTTATTTAATTCATCATCAATAAATAAATAACTAGTTTTATCATTATTATTTAATAATTCAATATATTCATTTAAAAATTCATATTTAGGTATTTTTGTTTCTAAAAGTCTTTCAATGAAATAAGAGTTATATTTTGTATTAGCCTCAATACTTAGACTATCATTTTTTGGAGTATATTTTATATTTATTATTTTACCATTATTATCTTTATTCGATAGAATTATAATATCTCCCCATATACAAAGAGTTTGATATGGATTAATATTTATATATGAAGAATGCAATGAATATAATTTCATGTTTTTTAATTTTGAATAATTAGCATAAAAATTATTTTCATCGGTTATATTAACTCTTGGCATAAAAATTTTATTACTACCTTGAGGAATAGTCTGTTCAAAGTATAACGAATCATCATCATCATCAACTAAATCAAATAGGGCATTATTTTGAAACCATTTTTTATTATTGCTTTTATTTTTTCTTATATAATAGGTATTATTTCTCTTTATTTTAGATACTGCAAGAGTAATAGTTGATGTTTCATCATCGATTAAAAGGTGATTCTTTAGTGATAAAAAAAACATAGTGCTTGTATTATATTTTGAATTTATTTCTATATATTTTTTTAGATTTTTTAAAATTTTTTCACTTTTTTTGAAATCATTTCTAAGTGCAGTTATAATTTCAATAAATGTATAATACTTCTTATCAAATATTTGGTTTTGCATATTATTTCACCTCGAGTACCTATTTTAACACAATTAATGATACTTTCAAAGAACTATTTTTATTTATTATAAATAATTGCTTAGATATATTATAAATCTTTTGTATAAATAATATGTTGAATAATGGTATTAAAATAAAAAATACAAATAAGTTATCTTAAATGTATTTTTTTATAGCTTTAGTATAGATTATTGCTTGTTCTTTTTCTTATTAAATATTTACGTTTATCAATTTCGGGTATATCGTCACGTGTTCTTTTAAATGAAACAGTTTCTATTTTGCCATCAATGATTTCAAATCCATTTTTTATAGCTATTCCTTCAGACATACTATTTTCTAAGTTTGTTCTCATATATATATCAAAACTATTACCAAATTCTAAAATAATATATTTCATTAATTTAGTAGCATATCCATTGTTTCTTTTATCTTTTGATACTGCTATATCTGAAAGATATATTGATTTTTCTATATCTAAATCTAATTCTTCCCATTTCTTATATTTTGCCTTTATAGTGACTAAACCACATATTTCATTTTTTATAAATATGCCATATATTTCTCCATTTTCTATAAAATCATTAAATTCGTCATTATAATTTTGTTCTGTCCAAGCTTCATAAAATGGTTCTTTTTCAAAAACTGTAAAAATCTTTTTAAATTTATCATAATCATTATTTCCTAATTTTTTTATATATTCCATTATTTACATATCCTTTCTATTATCCTCATATAATTATTTATTGTATCTTCAAGTGATTTTTTAAGTATATATTCATTATCTTCATGACATGTTATAGGACCTGGTCCTAGTATAAGTCTATTATTATCTAAAAATGATGCTTCACTAACAGCAAAAAATGGTTTTCTTTTTTTATCTGTTATTTTTTCATATTCTAATGTAATATCATTATCGTTATAAAATGGATTAATTTCATTTAGTATTTTATAACTAACATTTTTATATTTTTTAGTTAAACTATCAATATATTCTTTTATGTATTTTATATCTTCTTTATTTTTTGTTATTCTAAAACCTAATAGTACTTTAGTAAGACTAGGTGTAGTACATATATTAGTGCCTCCATTTATTGTTCCGATATTTATTGTATTATAGGGTACTTCAAATAAAGAGCATTTCTCTTGCTTAAACTTTTCGTTAAGTTTTAGTATATCGTTTAAGAATAATATTGCATTTTCATTACTAGATTCATTTGGAATAGGTTTACTTGAATGGACTGCTTTTCCTTTAAAAGTTAGTTCATATTCTAAAAGTCCTTTTGAACCTATACATGGATAGTTATCTGTTGGTTCTCCAATAATAGTGTATTTGCAAAAGTCTATTTTCCTATCTAGCAGTTCTTTAATACCTTTAAAACCAATTTCTTCATCATAGGTAAAACAAACTCTTATGCCTCGTTTTAACTTATTTAAATCTATTTTAGATAGCGCTATAAGAAATGCACAAATACCACCTTTCATATCAGAACTGCCACGTCCAATATATTTGTCATTTGTTATTTTAAGTTCAAAAGGATTAGTGCCCCAATTATTATTATTTACTGGTACAACGTCTGTATGCCCAATAAAAGATAGAATAGGGGAAGATCCTATACTCATAACAAGGCATTTTGATTTGTATTCAGTTTTAAATCCTAATTTTTTTAAATAGTCCTCTATATAGTTTATAATTTTATAATTTTCTAGATCATTAACAGTATTATAACCTATTAAATCACTAAGCAACTTTTCTTGATTCAATTTATTTCCTCCTTTTAATAATATAAAAAGCTATACAAGTCATGCTCGTATAGCTTATTTTTTAATAGTTATACAAGCACTAGAAATAGCACTTGCATATTACGGTTAATGCCGTATAAACAAGTGCAGATTATCATGATGATGAAATAGTTTATTAAATAATATATTTGTCATAATAACCATTCCTTTCAGATTTGTTAAATATTATCATATTTTATAATATGTGTCAAATTATTGATTGCTTAGTAACTTTTTATTTGTTTTATAAAAAAATCAATCCTTTCAGATTGATTATTATACTCTTAAGTGGTGCGGGCGACGAAGTGGTTTACAACTCATTCGCATAAAGACGATTGATTAATATCAATCATTAAATTCATTTTACCAAAGAATAGAAAAAGTAGCAATATTTTTAAT
>CAJONL010000088.1 GCA_905235875.1 uncultured Bacilli bacterium | reverse complement strand
TAATGAGATAGAATATATAAATGAAAAAATTACTATGCTAGATAGATATAGAGAAAAATATGAAAAAGCTAAAGTAAGATGTAAAAGCAAAAGATAAAATCTTTTAAGACATATATAAATGTTTTTAAAAGATTTTTTAATGTTTAAACAAAAACATATATTCGATAACAAATTTGACAATTTTTAGTTTATATAGTATAATACAGTCGATTATTCAAAAGGGGGTATTTTTATGAATAATATAAAATTATATGAAAAAAATTTAAAGAAAAGAGTTGGAGCTTTAGCACTTTCAATAGCACTCGGAGCAACATCTTTTGGTATAACAGGGTGCGTGAATGATAAGCAAAATGATTCAAAAAATAATATTAAATATACTGTTGAAGAAGGAAATAACAGACCTGAATATATTATTAATTACTCTTCATCATTATTATCTAGAGCAAAGTCAAATGATGATGCTGTCTATGAAAACTACGTAAATTTAAGTAATTTAGCAATTGATGATATAAACGATTTAGAAAATGACATAGATTATGTATATCCTACTAGAAGTCTAAAATTATCAAATAGTATAAAAGATAGTTTTGGAATGGAATATGCAGCTTTTCCTACAGGAGTATTTAAGTGGTCTAGAGATAAAATAGTTCCAGATTCTTATAGGTGGGCAGAAAACTATTTTGGTGAAGAATTTAATAATAATTTAAGTACAATTAAATATAGTATCGATGAACTAAAAAGTAATAATGATAATTACTATGTTAATTATAATTTAAATATTACTTTTGATAAAGATATCGATATACCAAATGGAATTAAATATTTAGATAGTAATAACTTTTATGAAACATATGGAATGCAAAAGCCTATTAAGAAAGGTGATAAGTTAAATTATAAAGCACTATATTTACTAGATTATGATGAAAATGGAAATAAAAAACTTATCTTAATAGCAGATGAACAAACAGGTATTGGTTCTGATTGTGATAATATTAAGAATAATGTAAAACATAATTATAATGATGTATTTAAAAGTTTATCTTCAATAGAAATAGAAAGTAAAACATTTTCTAACGAAGAAGAATTTGAAGAGTATTTAGATAATAGTAAATCAAGACAAAGATAAATAGAAAAAATAAAGTAAGTAGATAACATTGATATTAATAAACAATATATGATGAAATTAGAAAATGTAGAAGTATTATCCAAGGACGTTGAATTAACACTTTTAGAAGAAACAAAAGCTGTTAAAAAATAATCAATGAAAAATATGTTTAAAATAAGTTTACAAATAAATATAAGTTTGTTAAAATATAAATGTAAATCGTTGATGAAGATAAGTAATAAATATATTTATTTAAGAGAGTTAGCGTTTGGTGTAAGCTAATATAAATAATTTATGAAATCTACTTTGGAGAGGAATTAATACTTCCCGGCATAGCCGTTATTATTTAAGTTAACTAAAGGATGGTACCGTCTTTATGACTCCTTACCATCCTTTTTGTTTTATTTTATTACTTATTATAGGGAGAAAGTATGAATAAAGAAAAAATAAAAGGTGTTTATAAACATTATAAAGGTGATTTATATCTTCTGGAGGATATTGCAATTAATAGTGAAACTTTAGAAAAAACAGTTATTTATAGGGCATTATATGGAGAGGGTAAACTATGGTGTAGACCTTATGATATGTTCTTTGAAAAAGTAGATAAAAATGGACAAGAATATAGATTTCAGTATCAAGAAATAGAAAGTGTTAAGAATAAAAAATAGTATAAGTTTAGAAAGAGGAGATAATTATGATAGATATTAAATTAATAAGAGAAAATAAAGATTTAGTTAAAGAAAATATTAAAAAGAAGTTTCAAGATGAAAAGCTTCCTTTAGTAGATGAAGTATTTGAGTTAGATTTAAAAACTCGTAATTTAAAACTTGAAGGGGATAATCTAAGAAAAGAAAGAAATGAAAAAAGTTCATTAATTGGTTCTTTAGTAAGAGATAAAAGAATGGATGAAGTAGAAAATATTAAGAGTGAAGTTAAAAGTATTAATGATAAAATATTATCTTTAGAGGAAGAAGAAAAAAATATTAATGATAAGATTAAAAAAATAATGATGAAAATTCCAAACATTATTGATAGTGATGTTCCTATCGGAGAAGATGATAGTAAAAATGTAGAATTAGAAAAGTTTGGAACTATAGAAGAAAAAGATTTTGAAATTCCTTATCATGCAGATATTTTAAAAAGTATTGATGGTTTAGATAAAGATGCATCTGGTAGAACAAGTGGTAATGGTTTTTACTATTTAATGGGTGATATAGCTCGTCTTTCTACAGCTATGATAAATTATGCTCGTGATTATATGATAGAAAAAGGATTTATATATTGTATACCTCCATTTATGATAAGATCTGATGTAGTAAATGGTGTTATGTCTTTTGCAGAAATGGATGCAATGATGTATAAAATTGAAGGT
>CAJONL010000087.1 GCA_905235875.1 uncultured Bacilli bacterium | reverse complement strand
TTTATTAATATATTTAAAAATAAATGTTATAATTATAGATATAAGTAAAAAATTTTTTGAGGTGAAATTTTTAGATGAAAAAAAGAAATAAAAAAGGTAATGTTTTATATAAAATAATAGGAGTTTTACTTCTTATATCATCTTTGTTTTTAGTAGGAATATCGATAAAAACTGATTTTATATCAGCACTTCCTTTAAAGTATTTACTAGCAGGTGGAGGAATAATCTTATTTGTAAACTTATTCTTAGGATTTTTCTTATTTAGAAAAAGAGTAAAACAAAAGCCCAAAAAAGTAGCATCATTTTTTGCAATAATATTTACTATTTTCTTTGGACTAGCATCATTTTATATCTATAAAACATTTGGTGTCTTAGATAATATGACTAAAGATACTAGAATTTATACATATCACGTAATGGTACTTAATGATGCAAAATATGAAAGCATTAATGATTTAACTGGTGAAACTTTAGGTTATTACAATAACAATAGTAATTCAATAAAAAAAGCAAGAGAAGTACTAAAAAAGAAAGTTACAGCTAAAGAAGAACCATTTGGTAATCTTGAAGGATTAGGATCTAGTCTTTTGGACAAAAGTACTGATGCAATATTAGTAGAAAAATCTCAAAAAGATATATTAGATAAGGCAACTGATGTAGAAACTAAAGAAATTACGAGTAGTTTAAATACTTATGGGGGAGAAAGTACAGATGATAGTGAAACTAGTTCAATCTCTAATAATAAAATAAGTTTATCAGGTTTTTCTTCTAAAACAAGAGTTCTATATACATTTAAAGTTGAAGCTAAAGTAGATTCTAAAGAAGTAGATGTAACAAAAGATGTATTTAACGTTTATATAAGTGGTATGGATGAATATGGTAAAGTACGTGAGGTTTCTCGTAGTGATGTAAATATTATTGCTACTATTAATCCTAAAACTAGACAAATACTTCTTACTAATGTACCAAGGGATTATTATGTTCAACTGCATGATACAATAGGTTATAAAGATAAACTTACTCATGCAGGTACTTATGGAATAGATACTTCAGTTAAGACATTAGAAGACCTTTTAGGAATTGAAATAAATTATTACTACAAAGTAAACTTTAGTAGTCTAAAGAATATAGTTAATGCCTTAGGTGGAGTTGAAGTGTATTCTGAATATGACTTTAGAAGCTGGAATGGATATAACTTTAGTAAAGGTTTAAATAAAGTAAATGGAAGACAAGCATTAGCGTTTGCTAGAGAAAGAAAAACATTCCAAGATGGTGATAATCAAAGAGGAAAGAACCAACAAGCATTAATTGAAGCTATATTTAAGAAATGTACTAGTCCAAGTATTATTACAAATTATAGTAGTCTTTTAAATTCACTTATGGATAGTATTTTAACTAATATGGGTACTAAATCAATTACAAGTCTAGCCAAAATGCAACTTAAAGATAACTCAAAATGGACAATTACTTCACAACAATTATCAGGTACCGGAGGAAGTAATTATACATATACAGCTCCAGGACAACTTTTATATGTGACTATTCCTGATGAAGAATCTATTACTAAAGCTAAAGACAATATTAAAAAAGTTTCTGATGGAGAAAAGCTTGATTCATCGTATAAATATGATTCAAGTGATGTACACGGGGTAACAAAATCATATGTTCCTAAAAGAACTATAAGTTACACTACTAGTAGTAGTTCTACTAAAAAAACAACTACTAAAAAAGTAAAAACAAAGAAGTCTAAAACTGCCAATAAAGTTTCATCAACTAATAGTTCAAAGGTAAGTTCTAAAGCTTCAAAGAGTAGTAGTACATCTAGAGCTTCTAGTAGTAAAGCCTCTAGTAGTAAGCCTTCAAGTACAAGCTCAAGTTCTTCAAGTAATTCATCAACAGGAAGTACGTCTGGAAGTGCAGGTTCTTCAAGTGGTTCATCATCAGGTAGTAGTAATTCATCATCTAGTACAAGTACTGGTGGAGAATCTGGAGGAGATGTAGGAAATACTCAAAGTGCAAATGAATAAGAATTGTTGTATGACAATTCTTTTTTTTGCCATAATATAGATGGTGATTAAATGAATATACTTATAACAGGTGCATCATCTGGAATAGGCTTTGATTTATGTAAGAGACTTGTAAAAAAAGGAGAACATGTAATAGTTACAGTTCATACTAAAAAAGAAGTTAATATAACTGTAGAAAAATTAAAAGAACTACATATAAATAATGTAGAGGTAATAAAACTTGATATAACTAAGGAAAAGGATAGAAACTTAATAAATAATTATGATATAGATGTTTTAGTAAATACATCAGCCATCGGAGTATCTGGTTCACTTTTAAACTTGGAAGTATCTGAGATTAGAAAAAATTTTGAAACTAATTTTTTTAGTACACTAGAATTAATAAAAACATATATTAAAAATAGAGGTAATAAGCCAAGTAAAGTTGTTATAACATCATCACTCGCAGGCTATATGCCTATACCTTTTTGGGGTAGTTACACCTCATCTAAAATAGCGCTTACTATGTTTATTAAATGCTTAAATAGAGAACTTAAAATGACAAATTTAAATGTTAAATTAAAACTAATACTTCCAGGTGCTTATTACACTGGCTTTAATGAATATATTATTGAAACTAAAGAGAAGTTAAATAATACTATTTTTAAAGGTACTATCGAAAAAGAAATAAGAAGGGAAAGACATTTATTTCGATTAATTGAAAAAAAGAGACTAAACTCAGTAATAAATACATATGATAGGGCTATATATAGTAAAAATAATAGATTAAAATATAAAGTTCCATTTACACAATGGCTACTTTCGAAAATTTATTTACTTTTATTAATGTAAAGTATAGTAAAATATCTTTGTAAATATTTACATTATAGTTTATGTAAAGTATAATGTAATTAGAATAAAAAGGACGCCTAAGTAGAAGCATCTTAAAAAAGGACTATTATTTAGTCTTTTTTCTTTTTTCTAGTTATTTATTTATACACTAAATATAGGTATTGAATATTATACACTAGATAAGGAGGTTAATGATGTTTACAAATTTAAATAATAATGTTCCACCATTCATGAATAATGACAGTGAAAATGTTATTGATATCGATAATAATAGTGGAACAATTGATATTGATGTAAATGGAGAACAAAGCATGATGAATAATAGTAATTCTGGAATGAGCAATGCTGGGATGAGTGATCCTGGAATGATGAGTACTAATTCACCAATTATTGAACCCGTAAGAGAAAGAGTAGTTAATAGAACTTTTGAACATATAGTACCACATATTTGCCCAATTAGAACTAGAATTATTAATCACCATGTATTTAAACATACATATAGACCAGATTATTCTTGTTGTGAAGAAAATGTATGTTCAACTATTGATTGTGGTTCTTGTTGTAACTTTTAAAAAGACTTCGGTCTTTTTTTAATTTTATTAAATAATTTGACATACTAATTTTTTTGTGCTAGCATACAAATTAATAGCTAGAATTAGCTTAAATAAACTGCTTTAAAGAAAGGAGAATATATGAAAAAATATTTAAAAAAACAAGTTGCATCGGTTGCTTTATCAATGGCACTTGCAGGTAGTTCAGTTGCTGCTATGAGCACAGTAGTTTATGCTGAAGATGAAGATACAAGCCTAAAACAAGTTGAACAGTCAATTGATGAAGAAGAAGAGGAACAAGAAGAAGTACAAGAAGAGGAACAACAAGAAGTACAAGAAGAAGCAAAAGATGAAATGAAAGCAGAAGTGAAAGAAGAGAAACAAGAAGAAACAAAAGATGAAATGAAAGCAGAAGTGAAAGAAGAGAAACAACAAGAAGTAAAAGAAGATCCAAAAGAGGAAAAGAAAACAAATAAATTAAAAGCAAAATCAGGTAATAATGATAGTAATCAAATCCATAAAGTAATAGTTGTAACAGATAAGGTTGATGAAAATGGTAATCCATTAAAGGAAGCAGTTCTTCAAATATTAGATGAAAATGGTAATGTTGTAGATGAATGGATATCAGATGGTACAGAACATATATCATTATTACCTGAAGGAAATTATACATTGCATGAAAAAAAGGCACCTAAGGGATATTCTGTATCTAATGATAAACCATTTGAAGTTAAAGTAGAAGATAAAAATATTAATGCAGGAGTAGACCATGATAATAGTCATGATGTATGCTGGCATCATGGTGGTGTTCCATTATACTATATTGAAAGTGAAGGAGAAAAAGAAGAAGTATACTGCATTAATCAAAATTGGGAAGAACCAGATAATACAAATTACAATGGACTAGTTTTAACTCCAGATAATTTAAAAAGCTTTACACCGGATGCTGATACTTCAATGAGTAATAATGAGTTATATAATAAAGTATTAGATATTGTTTATCATAGAAGTAAAGCGAAAGAAATGTTCCCAGAACTAAGCGAAGTAGAAGTAAGATTTATTACTGAATATGCTCTTAAAACTTATACTTCAGCAGAAGTAATCACAAAACAAGCAAAAAGAGATGAAAATGGTAAAATTATAAGAGATGAAGATGGAAATATTGTTTATGAGGATATTAGATTCTTAAGATATTATAGATATGATCCAGAAAGTCCAAAAGGGTATGTTGTTGATCCGGTAAATGGTAATGGTGTTGGTAAATTAGCCGAACATTGGTATAATCAACATGGGAAAACTAAAATACCTGAACAATATGTACAGTTATTTTATTATTTAATAAGTGATGAAGAAAGGCATCCTGATGACATGCATTTATACATCTATACAACAAAAAGCATGACAGAGGATGGTGGATTATATCAAAACTTAATTGGAGTTAGATGGTTT
>CAJONL010000086.1 GCA_905235875.1 uncultured Bacilli bacterium | reverse complement strand
TGTGTTTTTTGATATAGTCCTAATAGTGTTTTATTTAATAAATATGGTGTTATATCACATAATTTATATTGTCCTAATTCTTTTTTTTATGTTGTAAAAGCATCTTTATATCTTTTGGCTGTTGTGTATTTGAAATTAATTTCAAAATATTCTTTCATCCAATAATCTAAATAATCTGCATAAGACATTTGTGATTTTTTCTTTACTCCTCCATTATGATATTCTTCATATGCTCTATAGCCATATTCATAAGCTTCATTTTTTGTTTTAAATCCTGATTTTGAAATCCTTTTTCTTTTGTTATTAACTTTTGCTCCTTCAAAGAAGTATTCATACACATTTTCTCTTTTTCTAGCATTGATTCTTCCCATATGAGAATCACCATCCTTTCTTTTTCTTTTTTTATTATATAAAAAAAGAAGTGTCTCCCATTTTTTTAGATACACTCCCTAACAATTTGTTCATTTATATCAAATTTTTATTTTGCTATTTTTCATAATCAATTGAAATAGAATCTCTTATTCTCTTAAACAAGTCATTTATATATTCTTGTTTTACATTAAATTTCTTACAAGCAACTTTTATACTTTCTTCATTAAATGAATTTGCTGAAAAAAACTTCAATATATCTTTTTCCATAGAATTATTAGTTAATCCGCTAATAAAAATATCAATATCATTGTCTTCTTCATCTTGCTCAATTTTACTATCAATTTTCCCCTTTGTTTTTATATTTACATCATATGCTTGTCCTTGAATTTCATTTGATGAAAACTCTTTTATTTTTGATATTGCAAAGTAGTATAGTTTTTTATAAAAAATAGAACTATAATTACTTATATATTCATCTGTGGTAATTTTAGGTTTTCCTTCTTCTGTAATGGGATTTCCATTATTCATCAAGTATAAATATCCTTCTTGCATTAAATCGTAGTAAAAATTAGGTGCTACTTTATATCCATTAGCCTTCATATATCCAATTGCAGATCTTGTTGCAATTTTAATTACAGCCATTATTTCTTCTATATTCTTTTTGCAAAAAGATATAGGTAAGTTACTTGATTTGTGTTCTCCTATATATAATTTTGTTCTATACACTCCAGGTCTTTTTTCAAATTTATTTACTATCTGTGAATAATCTTGTCTACTTCTTTTCATTACTCCTGTAACTAAATCATATACCGAAATATCTAATTTCTGTGCAAGTTGTTCTAGTTGTTTTAAAGAAAAGTATGTTCTAACATTGGGATTTATATCTTCCATAAAGTTTTCTCTTTTAGTAATAATTAGTTTATCTTTTTCCTCCTTATATTTTTGTGAATAGCATCTATCTTGTCTTCCTGCTACAAAATCATAATATAACTGTTCACTTTTATCTAAAACATATACCATAAAATCTCTTGGATTTATTCCGTAGATTTTAGATAACTCTTGGATTTCTGTATATGTAAACATATAATTCCCAGTTTTTTTCATTCTTATTGGTAGAAAGCTTTCTAAAATATCGTTTCCTTTTTTCTTTAATACTTCGTCTTTATATTTTTTATATTTAAGTGAATGAAAATACCCAGTATCTTCTTTATTTTTAGGACTTTTTCTTAAATCTTTTATACCTAAAATGTATTTAGCTAAATCGTTTTTATTAATTTCAAAACTTTTTTCAAATTCTTCCATTTCAGCATATGAAAATTTACTTGTAAAATCTATTGCTACTTTACTTTGTATAATTCTATTTAATACTGAATCTTGAATTTGACTAAAGTATTCTTCTTTAGCCTCTAAATAAGAATTAGATTTAGCTTTACTATATGTACCTCTTTTTAGTTCATAAAGCATATGTTTCTTTATTTCTAAAATACTAGCTAATTCTTCTAAAGGTAATCCTAAATATTCACTTATACTATCTAACTCTTGAATAGTAAAATTCTTTGAATCATCATATTTTATTTTGTATTTTATTATTTTTTGCATTACATCATTCATAAAAAACTACTCTTTTCATTTTATAAATCCAGTACTATTATATCAG
>CAJONL010000085.1 GCA_905235875.1 uncultured Bacilli bacterium | reverse complement strand
CATAATACGAACTATTTATCTTTAATATTTCAAATTCTTTTGTTAAATTATCATTATTATCTGTTATAGCAAAATAACCTAAAGCTATAAATGTTATTATATATAAAAGTGCTGGTATTACACCAAAAACCACTATTAAAACAATTGCCCAAACAGGTATTTTATTTTTCTTAACTTTTATTGTTTCATTATTATTTTTCTTCATTACTATCCTCTTTTCTATTTAAATACTCTAATAAACCTTTAGCTACATCATAAGGCAGTATTTTAGCTAAATTATCTAAACTTTCATTTTTTATTTTTACAATACTTGGATACTTAGTAAGAAGCAGTTTCCTTCTTTTTTCTCCAATACCAGGAATATCTTCCAAAACACTTTTGAGCATTCCTTTATTTTTAATTTGTCTATGATAAGTAATAGCAAATCTGTGTACTTCTTCTTGCATTTTTGATAAATAAACAAACAAATTTCTATTATCTATTTCAATCTCTTCTAGATTTGATAAAACTAAAGTATTAGTCCTATGTTTATCATCTTTTTTTAATCCTACTAAAGGAATGTTTAAATTAAAACTATCTATTACCTCACGTACTGCATTAATCTGTAAAGGACCACCATCCACTATTATTAAATCTGGCATTTCTGTTTTTTCTAATAAGCCTCTATAAAGCCTTCTATATAATACTTCTTTCATAGCCCCAAGATCATCTTTTATATCTTTATCTATTTTATATTTACGATAATCATTACGAGATGGTAAAAAATCTTTAAACACAACCATACCACCTACATAGTACGTACCAAATAAATGTGAATTATCATAAAGCTCTATTCTTTCTAATTTCTCTAAACCTAATATATTTTTTAAATAATTAATACATTCGATTCTTATATCAGCATCATTTTTTATCTTTGTTATTTTTTCTTTTAATATAATTTCAGCATTTAAATTAGCCATATTAAGTATTTTTTTAATATCACCACGTTTTGGAATTAAAACTTCAATATCTAAAACATTTTCTAAATTAATATTCTCATAATCATTAATTACTATACTTCGAGGTTTATCATATTTTTCATAGAAATCTAAAATATATCTAAAATAAGTATCTATAGGTTCAATAAAATCAGTTATTATTTTGTTAATTCTACCGGTTATAACTCCATCTCTTACTATTAAAACCGATATATTAATTATTCCATCTATCTCACAAAAACCAAATACATCAAAATTATAATGCACATTAGATACTATTATTTGCTTACTAATAGTACTTTCAATATCACTAATCAAATTTTTAAGTTCTAATGCTCTTTCATAATTTAAAGCTTTACTTGCTTTTTCCATTTCTTTTTCGAGTTCATGAGTTAAAAATTTATAATCTCCATTTAATACTCTTGTAATATCATTAATCATAGTATCTATTGTTTTTTTATCTATACTAAGCTTACAATAACCAAGGCATTCTCCTATATGATAGTATAAACAAAAATCTTTTTTAAGTTTATTACATTTCTTCAATGGATAAAGTCTATTAATTAGGTTAACAGTATTTCTAGCACTTGTAACATTAGGAAAAGGTCCAAATACCTTTCCTTTAATTTTTTTTCTTTTTTTACTTCTTACTATTTTAACAGAAGGATATTTTTCATTAGTTAAAACTATATATGGATAAGTCTTATCATCCTTAAGTAATATATTATATTTAGGATTATGTTTCTTAATTAAATTTATTTCTAAAATAAATGACTCTGTTTCACTATTAGTAACTATATATTCAAAATCACAAATATTAGAAACTAAAGCATATGTCTTACCAGTATGTACTTTATTAAAGTAAGATGATACTCTTCTTTTCAAATTCTTAGCTTTACCTACATATATAATAGTACCATTTTTATCTTTCATAAGATAACATCCTGGAAGATTTGGTACAAGTTTTAATTTTTCTTTAATCATATTTTTTCCTTTCGTTTAAATTATATCAAAATTATGATAAAATGTTAATGGTGATTACATGTTTACTATTAATAAAGAAAGTAAAAATGAAATAATAGTTAAAAATTCAAAATTTATCGGTCTTATTTATAACATAGATAATGAAGATGAAATAAAAAATATCTTAGAAAAATTAAAAAAACAATATAAAGATAGTACTCATATATGTTATGCTTATAGACTAGAAAACAAAGAAAAAGCATTTGACGATGGAGAACCTACTGGCACTGCAGGACTTCCCATAATGGAAGTAATAAAGAAAAATGATTTAATTAATACTTTAATTGTAGTAATACGTTACTTTGGTGGTACCCTTTTAGGTGCAGGTGGTTTAATTAGAGCCTACTCTAAATGTGCAAGAGAAGTATTAAACTTATGTAATAAAAAACTATATGTGAAGTATAATTATTACAAATTAAGTACAGATTACGATAATTTAAAACTTTTAAATACTTTAATAAATGATTTAAAATTAAATATACAATCTAAAAATTTTGACGAAATGATTACTTATATCGTTAAAGTAAAAGCTGAAGATGATAATATAAAAGAACAAATAAAAAATACTAGTATTAATATAGAATATATCTAGTATTTTTTATTTTGTAAAGAAAACTATAATTCCTCTTTTAAATTAGGATTAAACTTTTTACTTTTAATCATTTCTATTTCTTCTTTATATGGTGCTTTATCATTTATATATGGTGTTTCAAGTATCTTAGGAATATCTTTTAATTTTTCATTATAAATAATACTAATTAAAGTATCAAAACCTATATATCCAAATCCTATATTTTCATGTCTATCTTTATGTGCTCCAATTGGATTTTTACTATCATTTATATGAATACATAATACTTTATCTAAAAGATTATAACTTTCTAATTTTTCTAAAACACTATCAAATTCTTTCATATCATAACCAGAATCAGATAAGTGACATGTATCTAAACATATTCCAATATTATTATATTTTACACCTTCTATTATTTCTTTTATTTGCTCAAGACTTGTTCCAACTTCTGTACCTTTTCCAGCCATTGTTTCTAACTTATTATCTTTCATTTTAATCTTCCTTTCTAATATGTATCTATTGTATCACACATACAAGTGTTTTTAAATACTATTAGATAACTTTTAAAAAGAAAATAAAAAGAACTAAAAAGTTCTTTACATATAATAATTTCTT
>CAJONL010000084.1 GCA_905235875.1 uncultured Bacilli bacterium | reverse complement strand
TTCATTCATTTTTATAAGTCTCTCGTCTTGTTTTTCAGAAAGCTGCATAAAATCTTTATTTAAGCTTGCTTTAAGGTCAGATAACTCTTTAGTCATATTTACTTCGAGTCTTCCAAGCCTATCAGTTATATTTGCCTCATTTATATTTTTGAATAAACTTATTACTACAAGTACTAATATTATTATTAAAATTCCTATAATTATATAATCCATATTACTTTTCCACCTTTACTACTTTTTCTACTATTTTACTCACTATATAAACGCCGAGCATTATTAAAATAATTCTAATTAAACTCATTGGATCTTTTAATGAATCTATAAATGATACTGTTGTATATCCATAAAAGAATAACATAGCAGGTTTCCCTATCATAATTGATACTAAAAATTTTTTATAATTCATATCTGATAGACCTGCTGCAATATTTACTGCAAAAGCTGGTGTTATAGGAAGAGCTACTAAAAGTGCTAGAGTCGCTACATGCATATTTGATATTTTACTTTTCCACTCTTCGATATTATTTCTATTTTTTTCAGAAAATCTATGAGTTACCTTTCCTTTAAATAAATACCTAAAAAGAAAAAATGACATTGTGCATCCACATAGGCATGCAATATAAGAAAGAATAAAACCAAGAACACCTCCAAATGCAAGCATATTAAGTCCTACTACTACACCAACAGGTATTGGAGGAAATATTGATTCAAACATTATAAGAAAAAAACCACCAATAGGTCCTATTCCTGTAAAAAAATCTACAATAAATTTTACATAACCATCTATATTGTTCAAAAAATCACCTCTTAAGTATATAAATAGTATAACACTGAAAGCTTTTTTTTAGTATATTAAATTAAACTTTTAAAGAAAACTAAAATCATACTATCTATATCACATCTCGTGGTTTTAACCTTTATATCAATATCACCTAAAGTTTTTAACATATTTGTAATATCTTCATTTGTAATTAAATAAGATTGCTCTTTTAATTTCTTTAATCTATAAGGATGCATTCCATATAAACTAATAATTTCATTATCACTTTTCTCATTAATTATATTTTTTATTTGAAATAACAATCTATAATGATTAGCTATAGTATACATAATTTGTTCAGATGTTTCGCCTTCCATTTTAAGTTCATTATAAGTTTTTAAAATTCTATCTAAATCTTTATTATTTATATAGTCTATAAGATTAAATATAGTTGAATCATAACTTTTTTTAACAAGTTTTTTTACATCTTCTTCTGTAATATTCTTATCCTCTAATTTATACATTTTTAGTTTTTCAAGTTCTTTCTCAATTCTATTAATATTACTATTAGTATAACTAATAAGTAAGTTTTGAGCCATAAAATCAATTTTATAGTCATCTAAATTACTCTTAATGTAAGTATTAACATCATAATCAAATAATTCTTTTATCTTAGTTTTATCTTTTATAATCTTACTAATTTTTTTTCTTTTATCTAGTTCTTTATAAGATATTAAAACTAAAGTATTATCGCTAGGATTTTCTAAATAAGAAACTAATAAATCATTATTATCTATTTTATCAAAGTTATAAACTAAAACTATTTTTTTATCAAATAATGAATATGTATTAAGATCTAATATTACATCATTAAAACTACTATCAGTATTATCTAAATCATAATTACTTATTTGTTCATTTTTATAATCCTTTAAGATACTATCTAATTCTTTTTTTATGAAATCTTTATTACCTAAAAATGTATAAACCATATCTAAACACCCTTTTTTATTGTATCATATTTTATAAATTTATGTTTTATTTTTATAATAAAAAGACTTAAGCTTTTATTATCCCTTTAAGTCTTTTTATTACTTTTTTTTCTATTCTTGATATATATGATTGACTAATATTTAGTATTTTAGCTACTTCTTTTTGAGTATATTCCTTCTTACCATTAAGACCATATCGTAACATCATTATTTCTTTATCTCGATCATCTAATTTTTCTATCTCATCTTTTAGTACTTTTTTATTATATTTATCTTCGAGTGGTTTTGTTACTATATCTGGTTCTGTTCCAAGTACATCTTCAAGATGAAGTTCATTTCCATCTCCATCAAAACTTAAAGCTTCTTCAAATGATACATCTCCTCCTCTTTTTTTATTTTTTCTTAAAAACATAAGTATTTCATTATCTATACATCTAGAACAATACGTTGCAAGTTTTATATTCTTACCCCTTTTATAAGTGTTTATTCCTTTTATTAATCCAATGGAACCTATACTTACTAAGTCTTCTAGATCAACTTTTACATTTTCATATTTCTTAGATAGGAATACTACTAATCTTAAATTATGCTCTATAAGCTTATCTTTTGCTTTTTTATCACCTTGTTCTTTTTTTATTAAAAGCTCCTCTTCCTCTTCTTTTGATAAAGGTGGTGGAAGTATATCAGATGCTCCTACAAAAAATACATTATTTCTTACGTTGAGTAATTTCTTTAAAAACTTAATTAATTTTTTCATTTTTTGCCTCCCATAATTTACTGTTTAAAATTATATCAGCACCTTCTAAGTGAAATTTGTCATTTGATATTCCAACTATTATGTTTTTAAATGTACCCAATTGTTCTATTTGAATATTTGCTTTAAATCCTCTTAAAATACCATTTTTATCTATAGTATTAAATGGTATAAACAAATTAAAATCATCCTTTATAATATCCTTATTTAATATTACTACTGGTTTCTTATAATAAGTTAATGTATTTCCTGTATCTAAGTAACCAATTAAATTATATTCTTTTCCTCTGTATTTTAATATACATTTATACGTAGTACTATTACTAAACTTTTGTTTTTTTATGTTTAAGTAATAGATACCTATTATAAATATGCTTAGTAATAAAAGTACTAAAATACTTATTCTTTTATTATTAGGAAAAAAAATCATTCCAATGTGAGAATAACCTGCTTCAATATAGAAAAAATATAAAAATCCTCCGAGTAATATTGATAAAACCATTAAAAAGAATAAATTATTTAAAGTATACTTTAAATCCTTATAAGAAAAGCAAATTATAACCATTAAAAGTCCAAATAGTATTTTTATAATAAAAAAAATAAAAGAAGATATACTTAAAAAAACTAAGAAAAAAGAAATACCTCCGAATATGGATGATATTATTAATCTAAGTTTAGATAGTTTTCTTTTAAGTACTAAAGATACTCCGATTAGTAATATAAAATCAAATAAAAAGTTTATAAAAAAAATATAATCTAAATATACTTTCATTTATATCACCATATAAAGTTTAATTTAGATTATATTAAAATCTTGTCGAATACTTATTTTATATTATTTACAAATTCTTTAAACAAGTCTCCTCTATCCTCACATTTATCATATTGATCCCATGAAGCAGAACCTGGTGATAGTAGTATTACATCACCTTTTTCGCTTACTTCATAAGCTTTTTTAGTACTATCTGTTATATAGTCACATAAATATGCATCTATTCCCATTTCTTTTGCAAATTCCATTACTCTGTTCTTACACTGACCCATTGCTATTATTTTTTTTACATTTTTCATGTATGGTTTTAAATCGTTAAAATTTTGACCCCTTTCAAGTCCACCTAAAAGTAAAACTATTGGTTCTGTAAATGAATTAAGTGCAATCTCTGTACATTTAATATTAGTAGCTTCTGTGTCATTATAAAATACTCTATCATTTACTTTTCTTACAAATTCTAAACGATGTTCTACTCCTTTAAATCTTTTTAAAACATTTACTATTGATTTAGTACTAACTCCTACTTCTTTAGCTGCCATTACACTTGCCATAATGTTTTCATAATTATGAACTCCTCGTAGAATTAAATCTTTTACTTCAATTATTTTTTCATCTTTATAATAAATAGCATTATTATTTAGATAACAACCATCTTTTATTATTTCTTTACTAGAAAAATATTTTTTAGTACTATTTATATCTTTTGTTATATCTAATACATCATTATTACCTTTATTTAAAATAGCTATATCTTTTTTAGATTGATTAACTAAAAGTTTACTTTTAACATATTTATAATGATCAAAAGTTTTCATAAAATCAATATGGGCCTCAACTATATTAGTCAAAATTCCAATGTTTGGCTTAAATTCTTTAGTATTTTCAAGTTGTTGACAACTTACTTCCATTACTAATATGTCCCCATCTTTTACTTTATCTACAAAGTCGCATAATGGAAAGCCAATATTTCCTGCGAGATGAACACTTTTTTTATCTTCTTTTATATATTCATAAGTAAGCGTTGTAGTTGTTGTTTTACCGTTACTTCCTGTAATGCCTATTATTTTTATATCTTTATCTTTTAAAAAGTTATAGGCTACTTCTACTTCATTAATCACAGGAATCCCAAGCTCATTTGCTTTTAAAACATATTTATGATCTATCGGTACACCAGGATTTTTAATTAAATAGTCAACCTCTTCATTTATTAAATCATCTGGATGAGATCCTAGTATTACTTTTATCCCTAAGTCCTTAAGTTCAGTAAGTACTTTTTCATCATACTTTTCTTTTAAATCATTTATAGTAATATAATTTCCTTTTTTAGCTAAAAACTTACATACACTTATTCCGCTTCGCGCCAAGCCAAGTATTACTATTTTTTTCTTTTCAAACATAGTTCCTCCTTCAAACATTTTTTTATTTCACTATGAATTTTTTCTATAGATTTAAATCCATTTTCATCAGCACAATTTATTATTTTCCAGTTAAAATAATTTGCACAATAAATACTACTTTCATATACTTTTTTCATAAAACTTAAATCTTTTTCGTGGATATCTCCCTTTATTTGCTCACCTGATTCTTCAAGTCTTTTATTCCTTAAGTTTGTTATTAAATCAAAGGGTGCTGTAAGAAATATAACTATATCTGGTTTTTTTATTTCAAGCTTATTATATTCATAGTCTATTATATAATCTAAAAACTTATTTTTTTCATCTATATTATCAATTAAAGCTGATTGATATATCAAACTTGATGTTGTATACCTATCAAGTAAAACTATATCATCATTTTGATATCCTTCTTTAAGTTTTTCTTCCCATGTAATTTTTCTATCAACTGCATACAATGTGTTTATAAAATAAGGAGATAATTCATTTGGTTTCCCAAATGTTCCTTTTAAATATTCTATAACAGGTCTTCCTTGATACTCATCATATGTTGGAAAATGATGACTTATTACATTCCTATATTTTTCTAGTTCTTTTTTTAATAAATCAAACTGAGTACTTTTTCCTATTCCATCAAGTGCTCCTTCAATTACTATTAATGTTCCCAATATATCACTTCTTTCTATATCTTACAAAGCTATAATTAATATTATTATAACTACCATCATTTATAATTTCTTTATTATATAAATTTTTATTAAAAAATGGAAAATAAGTATCTGAATATTTATCTTCTTTATCTATCTCAGTCAAATATAAATTATCTGCATATGGAATGAAAATCTCATAGATAGTTTTTCCTCCGATTATAAAAATATCTTCATTTAATTCTAAAATCTTTTTATAGTCATGAATAACAACAATATCTTTATCATCAATACTGTTATGACTTATAACTATATTCTTTCTATTAGGTAAAGCTTTACCAATAGATTCAAAAGTACGTCTTCCCATTACAACAATATTGCCTTCAGTCATTTTTTTAAAATACTCTAAATCACTTGGAATATTCCAAATTAAATTATTATTTTTTCCAAGTTCTAGGTTTTTACCTACTGCTGCAATTATATTAATCATTGAGCAATTGGAAACTTGATTGGACCATGATGTTTATACTCCCTTATTTTTATATCTTTTAGCTTGCTAGAATTATCAAAATCATAAAAATCTTTTATCTCAGGATTAATCCACAATTCTGGTGCTCGAAGATCTTCAAGCTGTTCTCCTCTTCTTATTTGTTCTTTTATGCCTTCTATTTGATTAGTATAAATATGAGCATCTTTTATTGACCAATCAATAGTACCTGGTTTTTTATTTGTAACTTGAGATACTAGATATAATAAAGTAGCATATTGTGTAACATTAAAAGGGAGACCAAGGGGAACATCACAGCTTCTTTGATGAACCATTAAATTAAGATTATTACCAGTTACATCCCATTCTGTTGCCCAAACACAAGATGGTAATACTGCAGTTTTTAAATAATCATCTTGCCAAAGACTTTTTACCATACGCCTATCATTTGGATTATTTTTTATTGTGTTTATCAAATCATCTATTAAATTAAAACGATCTACAATATAACCATAAGCAGTTCCTATTGTATGGGCATACTCTTCGCCATAGTATTTTGCTTCTTTTATTATTTGTACTTCTTTATACTTATTACCATTTTCATCTACTTTATCTTTGAGTCTAGTATATTTTTCTTTGCCACTTATCTTAATTAAATTACCAGTTTCATCCAAAACATTATTACCATCTAGATCTTTTAAAATAGTTTTTTCATCAGCATATAATTCTCCATTTTTTAAATAATAATTAAAATCGATTTCATCACCAGGATAAAACCTTATAGTTTTATAGGTACGATAAATACCATCTTCATCTATTTCCCACTCATTCCATATATTATTGTTTCTATCTCTAAGCCATCTTACATCATTGCTTTTAGCTTGCCATATCCATAGTATTTCAGTTATAGCATTTTTAAAAAACAACTGTTTTGTAGTAAGTATAGGAAATTCTTCTTCTAAATCAAAATGCAAATTATAACTAGGTATTTTTATAGTATCAATACCTGTTCTATTTTCTACTCTTTTACCTTCTTCAAGTATTTTTTTACATAATTTCAAGTATTCTTTATCCCATTTAGCCATAATTACCTCCCTATAATTTATTGTATCAAAAAAAGGGCTTAATGTCATTAATCCAAAGGCGATAGATTTTCTTCTTTATAACCCTTTACTTTTCTATATCCTAAAAATTTTTCTCCGTTCCCGTATTCAATTTTTGTTGATATCGTATCTCTTTTATGGTTTTTATCAAACTCATTACTCTCCATGTTAAAATATTTGTGACTCATTGTTGTATCATCAAAAGTTACATCGATATTATAAAAACCATCACTTAAACTAATTAAATTCCAAGCATGAGGTCCAGAATTTGAAGTTCCAGTTATGTAATATGTCGGTATTTCAAGTTTTGTCATTATAAGCTGAAAACTTCGTGCATATCCAGAACATACTGATTTTTTGTTAACAATAGCACTATAAGCACTTTGATTAAGTTTGCTATTAAGTTCATAATCAGTATTTTTTACTAAATAATCATGAACATACTTTTCCTTTTCATAATTTGTTTTATATTTATTTGCCTCTCTTACTATTTTATTTACTTCATTATCAAAAGTTTTTTTATTAATTTCAATATTCTTAATTGCTTCATTATAATTAAGAACTATTTGAACACATATATAATTAGAAGTATATTTATAACCATACGTAGTGTCTAAATAGAAAAGCTCTGGATGATCATAATTTACTGCATATATTACATCACTAAGCTCCGTACTTGTAATTTTTGCTACTGGCTTAAATTCTTTCTTATATTTTAAAGCATTAGCATAAACTTGTTTATATATTTTCTTTTGTTTAGTATTTAATGTTTCATAGTAAGGATAATAAACTGAACTAAAAGATAAAGTATCTCCAGTTATACCAGAATCAGTAATATTCTTTAGTGAAACATCATTAATAAATGTACCTATTCCTTCGATATCTACAAGCCCTGATTTATCTATATAATCAAATATCTTTTGAAATAATGGATTTGTTTTTCGCTCAATTTCATCATAGTTTATATATAAATAATATATAGTGCCTACTAAAAGTAATAATTTTAATAAAAATATAATAAATTTTTTCATTTAAAAAAATCACTTCCTAGACCTTATTATATCATTTTTTAATTAATCTATAAAATTATATATAATTTTTTCTTTAATTTGTCAAATAATCGTGATATCCTCCGAGTACATTTACAACATTATAACCAAGGTCTCTTAGTTTGTTGCAAACTTTTATACTTATAAATCCACTTTCGCAGTAAATGTAATATTTCTCATTTTTTTTTAAATATTTTTCTGGAAAAGTAAGTAAATATTCTTTAGGTACATTCTTAGAAGTTGGAATATTTCCTAAGTTATAAACAAAGTTTTTTCTTATATCTATAATATTTACTTTTCCTATTAATCCCTTAAGTTCACTTGTATTTATATTACTCAACATAAAAAGCCTCCTTTTATATTTTATGCATAAAGTATAAAGAAGACTCTATTTTTAATTATATTTTTATTCATCGAAGAAATCATCAAAGAATTCATCGTCAGTTACATTTTTATATTTAGTAACTTCTGAAGATGTGACTGGTTTAGGATTTAAACCATCGTTATTTGCTTGTTCATTACTACGAGCTGCATTTTCCATAAAACCTGCTAAGCGTGTTGGAGCAATATCTTTAAGAGCTGGAGACATTTTTTCTTCCAAAGATTTTTTCTCTTCCTTGTTTTTCTTTTCTTCTTCTAGCTTCTTAGCTTCCATTTCCTCTTCTTTTTCAAGTTCTGCTATTTTAGCATCTATTTTCTTAACTAAATCATCAATATTAATATTTGAAGTTTTTTCTAAATTATTATCTTTAGGAGTTGGTACAGGTTTGTTATTTGGCATTCCTGCAAATGGATTATTAGCCCCCATATTCATAAATGGATTAGGCATACCTACAAATGGATTATTAGAATTCATTCCAGCTTCTTTCATCTTTTCTTCCTTTTTAGTTTTAACAAATTCTCTTATATCAAAAACACTAATTGGTTTTTTTTCTCTTTGAACAAATTCATCAGCATCTATTTTTTTTATTCCCCAATCAATTTCAAAATTAGGTTTTAAACGAGTTTTGAATGGGTTTAACCTAGTTCTTATAACAATTGCTTCAAACTGTTTCATCTTTTGTAGATCAGATACAGTTGCTAAAGGTCTTGCTTCTTCACGTTCTTTATCCCCTTTACCTACTTTTACCATCTTATCTCCACAAAGTTTACTAATTTCTTCAAGGGCTGCAAGTTCTGTAGTAAGAAGATATAAAAGATTATTACAGTTACTACGTATAGTTTGTGCATTTTCTTTACCATAAACTGCATCAAGTTGAGCAAAATTTTGAATTATCATAGTAAATCTTATTTGTCTTGAACGGGCAGCTGTAATCATTGTAGTTATATCTTTTAATGGTGGCATATTAGCAAACTCATCAAGTATAAAGTTTGTTCTAACAGGTAGTTTCCCATCATCTGTGTGTTGTGCAACATCAATTAGCGATTCATAACATTGTTTAATGAAAATAGTAGCTAAAGCATGATATGTTTTCTTTTCATCTTGTATTATCATGAATACTGCTGTTTTCTTTTTACCAATTGAATCTATATCAAAGTCATTTTGTGAAAGCATTTCTGATAAATTTTCACGCGATGCAAATAGTCTAATTTTTTGCCTAAAAGTAGAAAGAATACTATTTTTAGTATCATCTGGAGCATTAATAGTTCCTGAAGCACATGTATAAGCAGAACTTGCTGGATCTTTCATATTAAAGTATTCCTTAATATATGTACTACGTGGCCCACATTTATCTTCACCAATATTAGTCATTAGATTGATACTATTAATATTAACTTCTTCTTCTTTTCCATCTTCAAATAGGCCAAGTGCAAGTCCTGCAAAGTAATCAGCACTAGTCTTTTCCCAGAATGGATCTTGATTAGAACTTGCTTCATCGTACAAAATATTTGAAGCTAAGTCATCTAAGATTTCCATTGCTTTATCTGTGTTACCTGCTTTATATAACTTGTAAGGTAAATTAAGTGGGTTCCAACAATTACCACGTTGTGGATCACGGAAGTTAAGTACAATGATTTGATATCCTTCTTTTTTCAAAAGTCCTGCACTTTCGCGATATATTTCACCTTTAGGGTCAGTAATAATCATAGATTCGCCCTTTTTAGTAAGTATCTTAACAAGTGGATGAATTATACATTGCGTTTTACCAGTACCAGTTGAACCTATTACTATATTGTGTGATTCTCCATCATCAACCCAAAATTTTTGATCATTACTTATAATTGGAAATCCAGCTTTATCATAATGCGGATTTTTAACATCAAGTTCAGATAAAGTTGCTTTCATTTCTTTATCAGTACACCATCTTGAAAAACCTTTTGATTCTTTTGGGCCTTCTGAAAAGCCAAAACCTTTAGATCTATCAAAGAAATAATCTTTAGTTGTATAAAACAAAAATCCTAGAACTGCAAAGTATAAAAGTAAGACAGTTGCAAAATAACGTGATAGAGCATAAAAAGGATTAATACCTATAAAACCTTTTCCAGTTGAAAAACTATGAATATTTCCTACTACTATTGAAACTAAAAATAAAAGAACAATTACAAATAAAATAAATATTATCCAATCTTGTTTTGTAGCTTTAAATTTTAACTTCATAATTATATCCTCCTAACAACAACTATCAAATAAATTATACCATAAAAAAGAAAATAATAAACAATTAATAAAACTATTTTTACTTTAATTTATTATCTTGTTCTAACTTTATTATTTTCTAATTCCAAGTAATCATCTAAAATCAAACTGCCTTCGATAAATCTTTTTCTCGCAGCATAATATGTACCTTTAATAACAGGATAATTATTACTAATTAAAAAATTAATTAGTGCTTTTTTTTCATTTTTATTTAAAATTTCATATTTATTACCATCTTTATCAACTTTCATGTCTTTAACGTTCATAACAGAATCAATATCTAAATCATCCTTCAAACTATAAGTTCTACGAAAAAACTCTCTAATCATATTAAAGTCATCATATGATATAGAATCTTTAATATTTTCTAAAAATTCATCATATGAAATATTTACTAAATCAAAGTAATCTAATACATCAAAACTCCTTATGCTATCTCCTGTATCAATACCATGATCTAAAAGACGTATCATCCTGTGAGCATAGTATCCTAATTTTTCATTTTTATCATTCATAATAACACCTCTTGATAGAATAGATTATCATAATTATAATTAAATTACAATATTATTGATAAATAAAAAATATGCATGTATAATATACTCAAGTATGAGGTGCAATGATGGAAGATGATCAGTCCTTGAAAAAGGAAATTTTAATAAAGCTTCAATTTTTAATTATGGAGCATATTGAAGTATCAATTTTAAAAATTGCTTATGAAAGTATTAATAATAATATAGACATAGATAAAACAATAAGTAATTTAATTAAAGATATGAATAACATTTCTTATGAAATAGATAGTATTAAAGTTTCTCTAAAAGATGTAATTAGTTATTATTTAGAAAATAATAATATTAATAATTTATATGATTATTTATATAAAAATGCTATGGATCTAATAACTGATTATAATTCATATCTTTATAACATAAATATAGTATATAGTGATTTTATAGAAAGTGCTTATTTTGATGAAGCTATGTATGACATATTAAATGATAATTTTTGTAGTGATATTTCTATAGACCTTAAAAAATATAAATCAAAAAGTAAGGATTCATATTTATATAAATTAAGGAATAACAGAATGAGAAAATCAATTTTATATTACTTGGATGGTATAAATGATAATTTATATAATTTAGATAGTATTGATGAATATGATGATTTATATATTGAAAAACTTTATAACAAAGAAAAAGATAAAACACTATAACACTTGTGTTTTATCTTTTTTTGTATACCTACTGTTTGAATAACTTTTCAACATTTTCATCTTCATCATCTTTTCTACGTTTTAATAAGAAAAATCTTAAACTAAATCCATATTTTGCAAACGGAGCTAGCCCTGCTCCTACTATCATAGATATTCCTGCACCTTTTTCAGATGTTTCTATGATTCGTCTAGTAATAGTTCTTTCTGATCTCTCTAAATAAGGAATAACTACCTCGTAATTACCAATTTGATTATATATTATTAAATGATCAAT
>CAJONL010000083.1 GCA_905235875.1 uncultured Bacilli bacterium | reverse complement strand
TTCTTCTGTTTTTACTTTGAATCCAAACTTTTCTGTATTTTGAATTGCCTGTCTAAAATTATTTATTGCAAATCTTAAGTCATATTTTATAGGTTCATTACCATACATGTTTGCAGCTTGATTTAATTCTGGAACATAATTTATTTCGTTATTAATATTTGGCTCTTTATTATCAACTCTTAATCTATCAAATATATTAGTCTTTATTGGTTCTTTTTCTTCTTGTACTGGCTTAAATTCCACAGGAATATTACTTATATTTGATTCTTTTGAGTTTTTAATTTTAGAAGTAGAATTATTCTTTATTACTTTATTTCCTGATATTTCATCATCTAATTGTTTAACTGTAAGTCTTTCATTTATTACCTTTGCCAATAATTCTTTTTGTCTTTCATTTGGAAGCGCTAATAAACTTCTGGCATGTCTTTCTGATATTTCATTATTTAAAAGTGCTGTTTGAACATCTTCATCTAAGCTCAACAAACGAAGTTTATTTGCTACTGCAGATTGTGACTTGCCTAGGGACGCTGCAAGTTCTTCTTGAGTTAAATTGTCTAACTTTAAAATTGTTTGATAAGTTTTTGCCTCTTCAATTGGTGACAAATCTTTTCTTTGTAGATTTTCCAAGAGTGCTACTTTAGCTACTTCTTTATCATCAATATTTCTAATTATTGCTGGAATTGTTTTTCTACCAGCGAGTCTTGATGCACGATACCTTCTTTCACCTGCAATTATTTCGTATTTATCTCCAACTTTTCTTACTATGATTGGTTGAATAATGCCATGCTGTTTTATAGACTCAGAAAGTTCTTTTAAAGCTTCATCTTCAAATACCTCTCTAGGTTGAAACCTATTTGGCATAATATCATTTAAAGAAAGTTCAAATATTTCTTTTTCTAAATTCATATCAATCCCTCTATTCTTTTTATGATATATATTCTCTATTTAACATAATACTACAAAAAAAGGAATTTTACAATGGACTTTTCTTTATTTTTGTAAAATTCCTTGGATATTTACTTGAATGCTTTTTTATTTTTCTTAATTTTAAGATTGTTCTTTTACTATTTTCATTTGGTAAATTAAATTCTTTTATTTCTTCAAGTTTTAAACCTAATACATTAAAAGCATTTTTTGAGTTTTTTAGTTCCTCATCAATATCTGATTTTAAAAATATAAAATAACCATTTTCTTTTAATAAGTCTATAGCAAGTTCAGATAATACATTGGTTTTCGCAACGGCCCTTGATGTTACTATATCATATTTCTTTTCTTTATAATCTTCTATTCTACTATGAACTGTTTCTATTTCTTTTAGATTTAGTTCTTTAATCACTTTGTTTAAAAAATTTATTCTTTTTTCTAATGCATCTAATAATGTGATTTTTAAATTAGGATAAAATATTTTTAAAACTATTCCTGGAAAACCTGCTCCTGTACCTATATCTATTAAATTATTAACTTTTTTTAAATCTATAACTTTTATAATTGTTAATGAATCATAAAAATGCTTTAAATATACATCTTTTTTTTCTGTAATCCTAGTTAAATTTATTTTTTTATTTTCTTCAACTAAGATGTTATAGTATTTTTCTAATTGGTATAATTTTTCATTTGTTAAATCTATTCCTAATTTTTTTATTTCTTTTTTAAAATCTTCTATTTCCATTTTTACCTCTTAAATATATCATTAATACACTTATATCACTCGGATTTACTCCACTTATTCTTGTTGCTTGTCCTATTGATGTTGGTTTTATTTTATTTAGCTTTTCTCTTGCTTCAAGTGCTAGATTAGGTACTTCATCATAATTTAAATTTTCATCTAATTTAATTTCTTCATAACTTTTCATTCTTTCAGCAGCATTCTTTTGCTTTTTTATATAACCTTCATATTTTATCATTATTTCTACTTCTTCTTTTACTTCAGGTAAGTAATCTTTTTTTATAAAATAATTTAGTTTATCAACAGTAACATCTGGCTTTTTTAATACATCATGAAGTGATATTTTATCATTTATCTTTTTTATATCACTTTTTTCTAAAATATCATTTATTTCTTTAGTTGGTGTTATTTCTTTTTCTAATTCTTTTAATAAATCTTCTATTTGACCTTTTTTATTTTTAAAAATACTATATTTTTTATCTTTTAATAATCCAATTTCTTTACCATATTCTGATAATCTTAAGTCTGCATTATCATCTCTTAGTAAAAGGCGATATTCAGCTCTTGATGTTAAAAGGCGATATGGTTCTTTTGTTCCTTTGGTTACTAAATCATCTATTAAAACTCCAATATAAGCTTCATCTCTTCCTAAAATAAGAGGCCTTTTATTTTTAATTTTATTATTTGCATTTATTGCTGCAATTAATCCTTGACATGCTGCTTCTTCATAACCTGATGTACCATTTATTTGCCCAGCTGTATATAGATTTTCAATAAGTTTTGTTTCAAGTGTTCTTTTTAACTGTAGTGGATCTATAGCATCATACTCAATAGCATAGGCATAATTAATAATATCTGCTTTTTCAAGTCCTGGAAGAGAATGTACCATTTTTTCTTGGACATCTATTGGCATACTTGACGAAAAACCTTGGATATAGATACTGTCATAATATTTGCTTTCTGGTTCTAAAAACAATTGATGCCTTTCTTTATCTTTAAATCTTACTATTTTATCTTCAATAGAAGGGCAGTAACGTGGTCCAATTCCTTCTGCATAGCCTCCATACATAGCTGATTTTTCTAAATTTTCATTTATAATCTTATGTGTATCTTTACTAGTATATATTAAATGACAATCAACTTGAGTTTTAACATCAAAAGATGATTTTTCATAAAACGAAAATTGAAG